>JANOCF010000675.1:0-5769 GCA_031412055.1 Holophagales bacterium
CGCTCGCAAGCGGGCTCTCGCGGCCCTTCAGGCCGCATGGTTCTTTATTGTCGTTCACCCAGGGCATCGGCCTGCGGCCTCAGCCCTGGGCTCCGCTCTGCCGGCCCGTTGGGCCGGGGGCGCCAACCACGTCTGAAGACAAAGTTAGCGCCTATGGGTCTACCCGGTGGGTAGACATGCCTACCCAGCAGATCGAGTCGTTGATGGTCACCGGGATCCGGGCCGGAGCGAGAACCTCTGCGGCAGGAGCTCGGCGAGCGTGGTTTCTTCACGCTCGCCCTGAAGGTTCACCATCATGATCGGCAGGTCGTCGGCGGCGAATTCCGAGAGGGTCTGGCGGCAGAGGCCGCACGGCCGGGAAGGAGGGGTGGTGTCAGTGACCACGGCCACGGCCTGGGGCTTCCTCAGGCCGGCCGAGGCCGCCGCGGTCATGGCGTTGCGCTCGGCGCAGGTGGACAGGGCCGGGATGCAGTTCTCGACATTGGCCGCGGCTACGACGGAGCCGTCCTCCATGAGGAAGGCGGCTCCCACGGGAAAGTTGCTGTATGGCGCGTAGGCGTTCTCGCGGACGGCGGCGGCGGCGGCGATCAGGCGGTCCCAGTCCATGCGGCGAATCTAGCACGCCGGACGCTTTGTGATAGCGTACCGCCCGCGACCGGACGGCCCCGTCCGTGCGCCAATCCATCTTTTAGAATCCCAGGAGGAGCACGCGCTTGGCCAGGACATTCAATGACATGACGCCGCCCGCCGACGGCAAGGAGATTGCCTGGCATGCGGGTGAAGACCGGCTGGAAGTTCCCGACCGGCCGATCATTCCCTTCATCGAGGGCGACGGCACCGGGCCGGACATCTGGCGCGCCACCCGGCGCGTGATCGACGGAGCGGTGGAGAAGCTCTACGGCGGCTCCCGCTCCATCGCCTGGTTCGAAGTCCTGGCCGGCGAGAAAGCCCACGGCAAGACCGGCGAGTGGCTGCCCAACGACACCCTGGAGGCCATCCGCCAGTACCGCGTGGCCATCAAAGGACCGCTGACCACCCCGGTGGGCGGCGGCATCCGCAGCCTGAACGTCACCCTCCGCCAGGTCCTCGACCTCTACGCCTGCGTGCGCCCGGTGCGCTACTTCGCGGGCGTGCCGTCGCCGGTCAAGGAGCCCGAGAAGGTCGACATGGTCATCTTCCGCGAGAACACCGAGGACGTCTACGCCGGCATCGAGTGGCCGGCCAACTCGGCGGAGGCGAAGAAGATCATCGAGTTCATCGCCGGCATGGGCAAGGAGATCCGGCCGGACAGCGGCATCGGCATCAAGCCCGTCTCGATCACCGGCAGCAAGCGGCTGGTGCGCAAGGCCCTGCGCTACAGCCTGGAGTGCGGGCGCAAGAGCGTCACCCTGGTGCACAAGGGCAACATCATGAAGTTCACCGAGGGCGCCTTCCGCGACTGGGGCTACGAGGTGGCGCGCGACGAGTTCGGCGAGCGCATCATCACCGAGAACGACGTCTACGAGCACCATGGAGGCAAGGCTCCCGGCGGCAAGATCGTCGTCAAGGACCGCATCGCCGACTCCATGTTCCAGCAGGCCCTGCTCAGGCCCGACGAGTACGACGTCCTCGCCACCACGAACCTCAACGGCGACTATCTTTCGGACGCGCTGGCCGCCCAGGTCGGCGGGCTCGGCATGGCCCCGGGCAGCAACGAGGGCGACGGCATCGCCGTGTTCGAGGCCACCCACGGCACCGCTCCCAAGTACGCGGACCAGGACAAGGTCAACCCCGGCTCGCTGATCCTCTCCGGCTGCATGATGCTGCGCTGGCTCGGCTGGCACGAGGCCGCGACCGGCATCGAGTCGGCCCTGGGCCGCACCATCGAGCAGAAGCGGGTCACCTACGACCTGGAGCGCCAGACCGAGGGGGCGACCCTGCTCAAGACCTCCGAGTTCGCAAGCGCGATCGTGGAGAATCTGTAATCCCTATCGAACGGAGGGAGTTTTCCTCATGCAATACAAAGTGACCGTGGTGGGCGCCGGCAACGTGGGCGCCACCACTGCCCAGCGAATCGCCGAGGCCGAGCTGGCCGACGTGGTCATGGTGGATGTGGCCGCCGACCTCGCCACCGGCAAGGCGCTCGACATGATGGAGGCCGCGCCGGTCCTCGGCTTCAACGCCAAGATCTCCGGCGGCGGCGACTACGGGCCGACCGAGGGCTCGCACGTCACCGTGGTGACCGCCGGCCTCGCCCGCAAGCCGGGCATGAGCCGCGACGACCTGCTGGCCAAGAACACCGAGATCGTCGGCGAGGTGGTGCGGCAGGTGGTGCAGCGCTCGCCCGACACCATCCTGATCCTGGTGACCAACCCGCTCGACGCCATGTGCGAGGTGGCCCGCCGCGTCTCCGGCTTCCCGCGCGAACGGGTCTTCGGCATGGCCGGCGTGCTCGACGCCGCCCGCATGCGCTACTTCATCGCCGCCGAGCTGAACGTCTCGGTGGAGGACGTCGACGCCTTCGTGCTCGGCGGCCACGGCGACACCATGGTGCCGATGCCGCGCTACGCCACGGTCAACGGCATCCCGCTGCCGCAGCTCCTGTCGGCCGAGCGGATCGAGGCGATCAACGACCGCACCCGCAAGGGCGGCATCGAGATCGTCAACTACTACAAGCAGGGCTCGGCCTACTACGCCCCGTCCGCGGCGGTGTACGACATGGTCGCGGCCATCCTCCACGACAAGAAGAAGATCCTCCCCTGCGCCGTGCTGCTCAACGGCGAGTACGGCATCAACGACCTGTTCGTGGGCGTGCCCGCCCGCCTCGGCCGCGCCGGCATGGAGCAGGTGATCGAGCTGGAGCTCACCGAGGACGAGAAGGCGATGCTCCGGAAGTCCGCCGAAGCGGTGCGCGAGCTGGTCGACGCCCTGCCCAAGTAGTCCCCCCTTATAAGAGGAGGCCGGGGAAGCAACCCTCGGCCTCCTTCTTCCGTATGATGGTCGGACCGTTCTTCGGTTTCCTGAAAACGATGCGAAAGTCGCGCGATCTCCTCCTCTGGGTTCTCGTGGGCCTGGCCGGGGCGGCGCTCCTGGTCTGGGCGTACCCGCGGGCCTTCCCCTTTCTGCCGGAGGTCTGGTCCATCGACGGGGACGAGGCCTCGGCCATCGCCCTGGAACGGCTGACCGACCTCGGCGACCCGGTCGCGGACCCCTACGTGGTCACGGCCCTCGCCCGCGACACGTTGCTCGACCGCCGGCTTCAGCTCGCCTTGCAGAACGGGGAGGACCCGGAGCGGCTGGAGGCCACCGGGCTGCCGGACCAGATCCTCTCCTGGGAGGTGTCCGTCTACCCGCCCGGGAGCCTGCGGGACGACTGGCTGTACCAGGCGTCCGTCTCGCTTTCGGGAGAGGTGATGGCGCTGCGCCTGAACCTGGATCCCCAGTTGAAGGGGAGCGCCATCGAGCCGCAGGAGGCCCGGAGACGGGCCGACGCCTTTCTCGTGAAGCAGGGGTTCGACCTTGCCCGCTATGGGGCTCCGCAGATCCGCAGCCGCCAGCTCGCGGCCCGCACCGATCTCGCGGTGCGCTACCCGGACCGCAACCCGCCGCCTGGAGGTGCCGGCGGGGGCGAGCACGGCGTCGAGGTCGACTTCGCGGGCGAGCGCCTGGCCGGCTTCTCCCTCTGGTTCGACGACCCCCAGCAGAGAGAGCTGCAGCGGGCCTTGCAGCCCGCGCAGTTCGTCCTCCTGATCCGCCTGGTGGCGACGTACCTTCTGGTGGCCCTCCTCGCGACGCCGTTCCTCCGCCGCTACCACGAGGGCGAGATCGGCGTGCGGCGCGGCGTGCAGATCTTCCTGCTGACCCTGGCGATGGGGCTGATCCTGGTCCTGCTCACCGTCCGCCCCGACGCGCAGGGTTTCGGCTTCGGCCTTGCCACCCGCCAGCAGACGACCTGGATCCTTGCCGTGATCTACCTGGTGTTCTGGGTGGTGCCCTTCTCCCTGCTCGCCTTTCTCGCCTGGTCGGCGGGGGAGTCGTTCTGCCGCGAGCGCTGGGGTGGCAAGCTGGCGGCCTTCGACGCGCTGTTCCAGAAGGACTGGGCGAACGCCACGGTGGCGCGCTCGTCGCTGCGCGGGGTTGCCGGGGGAGTTGTTCTGGCCGGTCTGACCGCCGCGCTGCTCGCGGGCCTGCGCTCGCTCGGGGCCTCGCCGCTGTTCCCCGTCCTTCTCGTCACCGACAGCGGCTGGCCCGGCATCGAGCTTCTGGCTTCCCTGCTCGCCTACGGGCTGCCGGTCTACCTGGTCATGTCTATCTGCATCCTGCCGCTGGCCTCGCGGCAGAGGGTGCTCCTCCTGGGCATCCTGCTGGCCGTGGCCGTGGGCGCCGCGACCCTCCTGCCGTCGAGCATGGTGGTGCCGCTGCGCTGGGGCATTCTGGCCTGCGCGGTCTTCGCCCTGGTCCCGGTCCTGCTCTTCCTGGCCTTCGACCTCCT
This sequence comes from Holophagales bacterium, assembly GCA_031412055.1. Taxonomy (GTDB): domain Bacteria; phylum Acidobacteriota; class Thermoanaerobaculia; order Multivoradales; family UBA5704; genus DATMER01. Next base: position 4,472 of record JANOCF010000675.1, read on the forward strand.
GACGGCACTGCTCACCGGGATGATGGCCCAGGTCCTCCTCTTCGGCTACCCGCTGCTGACTGCGGCCGATCCGGAGCTGAAGCTCCACGGCTGGATGGCGGTGGCGCTGATGGCGGCGCCCCTGATCGCCAGTCTCCGGTACCTGAGGAGCACGCGGGAGTTCGTCTACCGCTACGAGGACGTGGCCCCGCACGTCCGCCGCATCGCCGAGCGCGAGCGCCAGCGGGTGGAGCTGGAGACGGCGCGGCGCATCCAGAGCTCGATCCTGCCCGATCTGCCGCCGAGCCTGTACGGGGTGCAGATCTCTCATGCCTACCTGCCCGCTTCGGAGGTGGGAGGCGACTTCTACGACGTGCTGGCGCTGGCGGACGGGCGGCTGGCCATCGCCGTGGGGGACGTGGCCGGGCACGGCGTTTCAAGCGGCCTTGTGATGTCGATGGCCAAGTCGGCGCTGGCGGTGCAGGTGACGTTCGATCCGGACGTGGTGTCCGTCTTCAACACCTTGAACCGCACGGTGTTCCAGACGGCCCGCAAGCGGCTGCTGGCGACGCTCTGCTACGCGTTGCTCGATCCGGTGCGGCGCGAGCTGGTCTACGCCAGCGCGGGGCACCTGTTTCCGTACCGGATCACGCCCGGAGGAGAGGTCCAGGCGCTGGAGTCGGTGGCCTACCCTCTGGGGGTGCGCGGCAAGCTCGACGTGGTGCCTCGCACCGCGAAGCTGACTCCGGGAGACACCCTCTTCCTGTTCAGCGACGGCCTGGTCGAGGCGCGGCCGGAGGGCTCGGACCAGCTCTTCGGCTTCGAGCGCCTGGAGCAGAGCCTGGCCCGCCACTCCCATCTCGGCGTCGAGAAGCTCCGCGATGCCGTGCTCGAAGACGTGGCCCGCCACTCCGGCCACGGGCCGCGCGAGGACGACCAGACGATCCTGGTGCTGCGGCTGCCCTGACTTGAGTCCGATTCTGCGCCGAACGCGTCCGATTGCCGGGTGTCGCGGTCTGATATCCCTCCATCAAAGTCCGATTTTTTAGATTTCATGTCCGATATGCGGAGATACCTGTCCTGTTTTTCTAGTTGAATGTCCGATAATCATACGAAGGAGTCCGATTTTTTCCGAAGAAAGTCCTGTTTTGCCCCGATGAAGTCCGATTTTTCTCTGATGCGGTCCGCTTCTGCTGAGCGGGGGCTCAGTTGCAGGGCAAGGCGCTCGTATCCTGCACCGGCGCGGCCGCCTTGCCGTTCGGGTTGGTGTAGGTCTTGGAGCTTCCGGTCACCGTGTCGGTCACCGAGAGCGTGAGCCC
>JANOCF010000676.1:0-6271 GCA_031412055.1 Holophagales bacterium
GCCTAGCACGGACGGGTGAGCGTCGGGCTCAGGACGGCTGCTTCTGGTTCCCCTGCGCGGGCTCGATGCGCTGGAGCACCTTCTTGGCGGCCAGCTTGGCGACATAGAGCGACCTGGGCGCGTTGTCTGTCTTGGCGCTGATCACGAGAACGAGGTTGCCCCGCACCATGTGGAGCTGGTGGAGCTCGCCTCCTGCCCAGACGGCCTTGTCGCCCACGCCTGGGACCTCCTGAATCTCTCCGCCGGCGAGGCGCTTCAGGAAGCCGCGGCTGCTCTCGAGCTGGCGGGCAGCGGCGGCGGGTGACCTTGTGGGGCGGATATCGAGGCCGATGAGCCGCGGCCGCGCGCGGCTGCCCGCGTTGTACGAGCAGACCAGGTTGTTGCGGCCGGAGGCCTCTTCCAGGGTGCTCGACATGGTTGAGACCCGCTTCCCTCCGTTGAGGCTCAGGGCGTCCTCGATCGTGAAGAGCTCGCAGGCCTGGAGAGTCGTGGGGTCGATGTTCGGACCCCCCGTGGTATCCGAGGTCTCCGCGGAGTCCGAGCCGCCGCAGGCCGTGAGCGCCATGAGCACTAGAGCCGGGAACGTTTGCTTCGACAGGATCATGCGAGCCCTCCCTCCACGTTAGCGAACCCGCCGCCGCCGGTTGCGGATGTAGTCCGCGAGGATGTACTCGCCCAGGTTGTGCGGCGAGGCGAAGTAGGCCCGGCCGCGGTTGATCTGGGTCAGCTTCTCCACGAACTGCGTGAGCATCGGGTCCGTAGCCAGCATGAAGGTCGTGATGACGACTTTCTGGCGGCGGCAGACGTCCGCCTCTTCCAGCGTCAGGTTCACGATCTTCATGTCCAGGCCGAAGGGGTTCTTGTAGATCCGCCCCCCCTCGCTGATCGCCGACGGCTTGCCGACCGTAATCAGGAAGATCTGCTTGTTCGGCTGCTTCTGCCGGGAGAGCAGGCCTCTTGCGAGCTGCAAGCCCTCTCTCGTGTTGGTGTGGAACGGACCCGCCTCGATGTACGGAATGTCCGTCAGCGCCACCGACTCGGCCCGGTCGCCGAACAGGATCACCGAGAGGTGGTCCTTCGGGTACTTGGTCGTGATCAGCTCGGTGAGCGCAAGCGCTACTTTCTTGGCCGGCGTGATCCGGTCCTCGCCGTAGAGGATCATCGAGTGGCTGATGTCGATTGCCACGACCGTGGCGCAGGTCGTGAGGTGCTCGGTCTCGAAGACCTCCAGATCCTCCTCGGCCAGCGCGAACTCGCCCTTGTTGCGGCGCATCGAGTTCTGCAGCGAGCGCGCCGAGTCCAGCAGGTGGATGTCGTCGCCGAACTTGTAGGGCCGGGTCTCGGGCAGGCGCTCGATCCCCTCGCCCGCGGAGGTGATGGGGTGATAGCCCGGACCGGAGCGGTCCAGCCCTGCGAAGATCTCCTCGAAGGCGCTGCGGCGGATGCGGCGCTCCCCCCCGGCGGTGAGCTGCAAGCCTCCCTCGCCGTCCCGGTTGACCATCTGCTGGTCTTCCAGGCTGGCGAAGAAGGCCTCCAGGTCGATCTCCTGGGAGATGTGGCCCTCCCGCTGGAGGTAGCGCATCCAGTCCATGGCCTCCTCGACGTCCCCGCCCGTGGCCAGCACGAGCTGATTGAACAGGCGGAGCAGGTCCATCCCGGCGAGGAGCGCCTGGATGACCGCCGGATCGAGGTAGAAGTACTGGTGACGCATCGGCTTAGTTCACATCCCCCCGGCCCCGGCCGCCGCTCGCGCCCTTGCGCGGCTTGAGGAGCTGGAACTTCACCATCTCCTTGTAGCTGACCTGGCTGTCCAGGTCGGCCCGGGCGAGCTTCAGGTGCTGGTGCAGACCCTCCAGGATCATCTCGGCCGCCAGCGCCCGCTCCTCCGGAGTCTTGCCCAGGCGCGCCGAAATCTCCGCGAGACCGGGCACCTGCTTCAGCTCCTTCTCGTAGTCCGCGAACGGCTGCTCGTCCGAGAGGGTCACCGAGTTGCCCTCGGAGAACCACTGGACGATCCGGATGTAGGGACCCTTGTCGTCCTCGCCGCCGCTGCCCAGCTCCTTGCCGACTTCGGGAAAGCGCTCGTCGAACACCTTCTTCACGGCCTGGCCCAGGAGCCGCCGCGCCACCACCTCGGCGCCCTGCTGCTCGCCCTCGTAGACCATCTCCACCTTGCCGGTGATGGCCGGGAGGAGCATCTGAAGGTCGCAGAGGCGGGGGTAGACCGGGTCGTCCCCCGTGGCCAGCGCGCGGCGCTCCAGGTTGGAGACGAGCAGCTCCATGGCCGAGATGGCCACGCGGGCGCTCACGCCCGAAGACTGGTCCACCAGGTCGCTCTCGCGGGCCGCGAAGCTGATCTCTTCGACCAGCACGCGGACATCGTCCGGCACCACGATGTTGGGGACGTCGCGCTCGGTCCAGGCCTCCTGCCTGGTGATGTCCGCGGCGATGCGGACGTCCTGCGGGTAGTGGGTGAAGATCTGGGACGAGATGCGGTCCTTGAGCGGCGTGATGATGCTGCCGCGGTTCGTGTAGTCCTCGGGGTTGGCCGAGAACACCATCATGATGTCGAGCGGGATGCGCACGGGGAAGCCGCGGATCTGGAGGTCGCGCTCCTCCAGGATGTTGAACAGGCCCACCTGGATGCGCGGCGCGAGGTCGGGCAGCTCGTTGATGGCGAAGATGCCCCGGTTCGTCCGCGGGATGATCCCGAAGTGGATCACCTCGGGATCGGCGAAGGTGAGCTTGCGCGTGGCCGCCTTGATCGGATCGATGTCGCCGAGCAGGTCGGCGATGGATACGTCCGGCGTGGCGAGCTTCTCGTTGTAGCGCTGCTCGGCCGTGAGCCACTCGACCGGGGCGTCGTCGCCGGCCTCGGCGACCAGGCGGTGGCCGCGGGTCGAGATCGGCGCGAGCGGATCGTCGTTCAGCTCGCTATCGGCGAGGACCGGCACTTCCGGTTCGAGCAGCGTGACCAGGGCGCGCAGGATGCGCGTCTTGGCCTGGCCGCGCAGGCCGAGCAGGATGAAGTCGTGCCCGGCGAGCAGGGCGTTGACCACCGACGGGATCACCGTGCGGTCGTAGCCCAGGATGCCGGGGAACAGCGGCGCGCCGCTCTTGATGCGGGCGCGCAGGTTGTCCCGGACCTCCTGCTTGACCGAGCGCGGCCGGTAGCCGGTCTTCTTCAGCTCTCCGAGATTGCTGGGGCGCCGCATCAGTCTTGCAGCTCCGCGAGCCAGTGCTCGGCGTCGATGGCCGCGCGGCAGCCGGTGCCGGCCGCGGTGATGGCCTGGCGGTAGATGGGATCGGCGGCGTCGCCGCACGCGAACACGCCGGGGACGCTCGTTTTCGTCGAAGGATCGGCCACCTTGATGTAGCCCACGTCGTTCATCTCGATCATTCCTTTGAAGATCTCCGTGTTCGGCTTGTGCCCGATGGCGAAGAAGACGCCCTGGGTCGGGAACTCGGAGTCGAGGCCGGTCCTCTTGTTGTGAAGCTTGACGGCCTTAACGCCTTCCTGCTGCGTGCCGACGATGTCGGTGACCACGCTGTCGAAGATCCAGGCGATCTTCGGGTTGGCGAAGGCCCGGTCCTGCATGATTTTGGACGCCCGCATCTCGCGCCGGCGGTGGATGACGGTCACCTTGCTCGCGAACTTGGTGAGGAAGGTGGCCTCCTCCATGGCGGAGTCGCCGCCGCCGATGACCACCACCTCCTTGCCGCGGAAGAAGAAGCCGTCGCAGGTGGCGCAGGCGGAGACGCCATAGCCCATCAGCTCCCTCTCGGCGGGCAGGCCCATGAGCTTGGCAGTGGCGCCCGTGGAGACGATCAGGGCGTCGGTACGGAAGGTCTCGTCGTCGGTCTGGACGGTGAACGGCCGGCGGCTGAGGTCGACCTCGGTCACGGCCTGGAACTTCACCTGGGCGCCGAAGCGCTTGGCCTGGTCCCGCATCTTGTCCATCAGCTCCGGTCCGAGGATACCCTCAGGAAAGCCCGGGAAGTTCTCTACTTCGGTCGTAATGGTGAGCTGCCCGCCGGGCTGGTTGCCTTCGAGCACCAGAGGAGCCAGGTCGGCGCGGGCGGCGTAGAGCGCGGCCGTCAGGCCGGCAGGACCCGAGCCGAGAATGATGACCCGATGGTACGGGCTGTGGTTTTCCGTGGACATTGAGGAACCTTTCCTCCTGGGGATGGTCAATTGAGACCAGGCGACCGGAGCGGGGTCGTTGGCGGGAGCCAGTATATAGCAGCGTTCCCCGTGGCCCTGGGAGGTACAACAAGGGGCGGGGTAGGGGGATTCCGGGGTCCTCACCCCCGGCACCCCCGGCGCGTTCCGTGCAAAGATCCGACTCCCAGGGAGGGAATTTCACCCCCTCTGAAAACACTTCTCCGTCCGGGGATACAATCGCGCACCATGGCCATCAGCATCTTCGATCTCTTCACCATCGGCATCGGCCCCTCAAGCTCCCACACCGTCGGACCCATGCGGGCCGCCCGGCGCTTCGTCCATCGTCTGGAGGAGGAGGGCACCCTCGGGAGCGTCTCCCGGATGCGGGTCGACCTCTACGGATCGCTCGCCATGACCGGCAAGGGGCACGGCACCGACCGGGCAATCCTGATCGGCCTTGAGGGAGAGAGCCCCGAGGGGGTCGATCCCGTGTGGATGCCCACCCGCGTGGTGGAGATCCGCCAGGCCGGGCGCATCCGCCTGATGGGCCGGCACGAGATCCCCTTCGACGAGAAGCAGGACCTCCTCTTCAACCGGCGCGAGCTGCTGCCGCTGCACTCCAACGGCATGCGCTTCACGGCCTACGACGCCGAGGGCCAGGCCCTCGAGGAGCGGACCTACTACTCGATCGGCGGCGGCTTCGTGGTGAGCGAGGGCGCGGCCATGCTGGTCGAGGACACGACCGAGGTCCCGTTTCCCTTCCACAGCGGCGCCGACCTGCTGGACTTCTCCGAGAAGACCGGCAAGGACATCTGGGAGCTGATGCTGGAGAACGAGAAGGTCTGGCGCAGCGAGACCGAGATCCGCGAGGGCCTGCTGCGGATCTGGGACGCCATGCAGAAGTGCGTGGAGCGCGGCTACCTGCAGGAGGGGGTCCTCCCGGGCGGCCTGAAGGTGCCCCGGCGCGCGCCGCAGCTCTACCGCGAGCTCACCGCCCGGCCCGAAGACGGGCTCAAGGACCCTCTCACCGTCCTCGACTGGGTCAACCTCTTTGCCCTGTCCGTCAACGAGGAGAACGCCGCCGGCGGCCGGGTGGTCACGGCTCCGACCAACGGCGCGGCGGGTATCGTTCCGGCCGTCCTGCACTACTACCGCCGGTTCACCCCGGGGGCCGACGAGGACGGCGTGATCCGCTTCCTGCTCACGGCGGCGGCCATCGGCATCCTCTACAAGGAGAACGCCTCCATTTCGGGCGCCGAGGTCGGCTGCCAGGGTGAGGTCGGGGTGGCCTGCTCGATGGCGGCCGGCGGGCTGGTGGCTGCGCTCGGCGGGACCAACCCGCAGGTGGAGAACGCCGCGGAGATCGGCATGGAGCACAATCTGGGTCTGACTTGCGACCCGGTGGGCGGACTGGTCCAGATTCCCTGCATCGAGCGCAACGCCATGGGATCGGTCAAGGCGATCAACGCCTCCCGCATCGCCCTGCGCGGCAACGGCTCCCACAAGGTCTCGCTGGACCGGGTCATCAAGACCATGCGCGAGACCGGGGCCGACATGAAGACCAAGTACAAGGAGACCTCCCGCGGCGGGCTCGCGATCAACGTGATCGAGTGCTGAGGGACGCTGTCGGAGGGAGCCACGGGCCGGCATAGAATCAGGCCGAGCCATTCGGCTGTCGGGAAGTTCCAGAAACATCTATTCGGGAGGAGTGGCATATGTTGGCCAGTCAGAAGCTGATCGACGCTTTCAACCAGCAGATCGGGAACGAGATGGGCGCGTCCATGCAGTACATCGCCATCGCGTCCTATTTCGATTCGGAGACCCTGCCTCAGCTCGCGAAGTTCTTCTACCAGCAGTCGGAGGAAGAGCGCACGCACGCGATGAGGTTCGTGAAGTTCATCAACGACGTAGGCGGCAAGGTGGTGATCCCGATGCTGCCCGCTCCGCAGTCCGAGTTCGCTTCGGCCGAGGAGGCGGTCTCCAAGGCGCTGTCCTGGGAGGAGGAGGTCACCCGCCAGATCTACGATCTGGTCGAGGTGGCGAAGGGTGACCGCAACTACGTGGGAGTCCGGTTCCTCGACTGGTTCGTGGAGGAGCAGCTCGAGG
>JANOCF010000677.1:0-10714 GCA_031412055.1 Holophagales bacterium
GAGTACCTGACCAAGCACGGCGTCCCCTGTGAGCGCGTGCACGGCAACCGCAGCCAGGCCCAGCGCACCCAGGCCCTCGCCGGCTTCAAGAACGGCGACTATCGGGTCCTGGTGGCCACGGACGTCGCGGCCCGCGGCATCGACATCGAGGCGCTGTCCCACGTGGTCAACTTCGACGTCCCCAACGTGCCCGACGACTACATCCACCGGGTCGGGCGCACCGCCCGCGCCGGTGCCAGCGGCGAGGCGTTCACCTTCGTGTCGCCCGAGGAGCAGCAGGAGCTGCGGGCGATCGAGCGGGCGGTCGGCAAGGCCATCCCCCGCCGGACGCTGACCAGCTTCGACTACGAGTCGAAGCCTTCAGAGCGCCTCGAGATCCCCATCGCCGAGCGCATCGCCGCGATCCGCGCCCGCAAGTCCGAGGACCGGGCTCGTTCCAGGGCCAAGGCCGATCGCAAGGCCGCGGCCCCGGCTTCCCAGCCGAGGTCGGCCCAGCCGAGGTCTTCCCAGCCGAGCTCGGCCCCGGCGAGGCCGTCGCAGCCGAGCACGGCCCGGAGATCCGGACAGGGCCCCTCGCTCCTCCCGGGGCAGGGCCTGCAGAGCCCGGCCCGGCAGGGACAGCGGCGCCAAGGCTCCGAGGATCAGCGGTCCGCCCGCCCTTCCTCCGGTCAGCAGCGCCGGCGTCCGTAAACTCTGACGTCTGATCGGGCGGTCCTACGGGGCCGCCCTTCCCTTCTTTTCCCCTGTTTTTTCAGCCGCCGGGCATGCTCAGCGCCAGGCGAAGCGCGGCTGCTCGAAGTGGTCCACCCGGGTATCCCGGCCGTGGACCGCCACCTCGGCGAACTGGTGAAGGACGGCCGCGGTGGGTGCGAAGAGGAGGCCCAGGGAGAGCGAAAGGCCCATGACCGGCCGGCCGCTCTCCGGGCCGGGCTGGAGGACGACCGTCTCCGGCGTCAGCTCCTCGACGGGCACCAGGTGAACGGCGGCAACCTCCCGCGGTTCGAGCCGCAGCTCGGCCGACTCAAGTCCCCAGACCACGACAGGAGTGATCACGAACCCGGAACGCGTCGGGTAGTCGTCCAGGCATCCCAGGATGTGCTCCGGGGGAAGGGTCAGCCCGATCTCCTCCTCCAACTCGCGAAGCGCCGCGTCCGTGGCGGACTCGCCGGGATCGCGCCGCCCGCCAGGACAGGCCCACTGCCCGCCATGGCGCCGCAGCCCCGCGGCCCGGACCGTCAGAACGACCGCGGCCCTCCCCTGCTCATCCGGAAGCACCACCACGGCCACGGACGCCGGGTGCCGGCCCTCAGCCGGAGCGCACCGGCGCTCGAAGCGGGCCAGGTTGGCCGCCAGGGTGGCGCGGAGGTCGTCGTCGAAGCTCGGCACGAGCGCAGCGTACCTCACCCTCGTGAAGAAGCATGCGATACCATTCCGGATCAGAGGGGGCGGGCCATGAAAGAGAGAACGAGAGAGGCCCTGCGCGCAGCAGGAGCGCCAGGCCCGGAGGCGCAAAGGCCATGAACCCGCTGGACCCGAGCCCCCATAGCGAGGTGGAGGTCCTGGGGCCGCTGCACCAGGTCCATTTCCCGGGCTACTGCTTGAAGTGCGGGCGGGAGACCGGCCGCACGTTGCGGCTCTCCAAGCTCTTCAAGCGTGTGACAACACAGAACGGGAGCAGCCATCGCTCCTTTGTCACCGGCCAGGTGGATGCGCCGTTCTGCGAGGAGTGCATCCGGACGCACGAGCGCGAGCGGAAGCCCATCGGCGAAGACGTCAGGAGAAAGCTCCTGTGGCGCTGGTTCTTCCAGAGCCTGCCCTACATCTTCCCTCTCGGAGTCAGCCTCTGGTTTCTCGGGATCCTCTACCCCAAAGCGAAGGAGGCGCTGACCAGCGAGACGCGCATGGTCGAGATCCTCGTCGCGGCGGGTCTCCTCGGCTTCTTCGCCTTGATGGCGATCAGCTTCCTCTTCATGATCCGCAACGGCGGCCGCGATTTGATGATCGAGCCGGACGAATCCTGCTACGTGCAGATCGAAGCCGGTCCGCTCGGGAGCCGTTTGACCGTGCCGACCTCGCCCACCTCGGTGTCCGGCGCGATCGACTTCACCGACGACCGGAGCGAGCTCTTCGACACGGAGCGGCATCTGTTCACCTTCCGCAATGACGGCGTGGCTGCCGAATTCGCCCAGCTCAACGCCGACAACACGTGGAATCCCGCCTCCCCCCGGGCGAAGCTGGCCTCGCGGCTGCGCTGGGCATTTCTGATCGCGATCCTGCTGTTCGGTCTCTACCAGATGATCAAGGATGCCCTCCTCTGATCCGGCGGAGCCGCTGGAGGGCGCCTCGTCCTGAGGAGAGGACGTTTCACGGCCGTCCGGACCATCCTTCCCATCCCCGCTATCCCCGCAACTCAAGGCCAGAGAACAATTTACAGGTCCTCAGCCTCCGCTGGCATAGCTTTTGATCTATAGAGTGCTAGCGGCGCCGGAGAGTGGTTCGAGACGCCGCCAAGAAGTTGAGCTGAAAAGGAGACGAGAGATGCTTACGATCAAGAGACAACGAGTCTTCATCGCACTGTTCCTGATGGCCTTCCTGGGCCTCGGCACGGTCACCGCCGCCGAGGCCCGTGACACCAAGGGATCGGACCGCCTCGTGAAGGGTGCCGCAGCCGGCGCAGCCGTCGGGGCCATCACCCAGGTCGTCCGCGGACGGCGGGCAGGAACGGAGCTCCTGAAGGGCGCGGCGGTCGGCGCCTCGGTCGGTGCCGCGGTCGGCGCCTACAGCGACTACAAGCAGGAGAAGGACGCCCGGATCGACGCGGAACGCCGGAACGGCGATTACCGGTACAACAACAACTATCGCCGGGGCCGGGGCAACGACCGCTACTACGACAACGACAACCACGGCCGGCGGGGCAACAGGGCCGCCCATCGCCGCCACAACCGCAACTGCCGGCACTGAGCTCTGAAGAGAAACCGGGGGGTGAAGGCCGAGGCCGTCACCCCCGTCCTCATCCCTGTCGGCCGCTGAGCCAAGGCCGAGACGCGCGGGTCGAACACCCTCAACCTGACAAAGAGGCGCTCTACAAAAGCGCGTCGAGTGCGCCGTGAAGCTCGCCGGCGCTTTGAAAACGCTGGGACCGGTCTCTCGCCAGGCATCGCAGGATCAGGTCCGAGAGGGCTGCGGGGACCGCCGGCACGAGGTCCCGCGGAGCGGGGGGCTGAGCCACGAGCCGCATGACGAGAAGCTCATGGAGGGACTCGGCGGTGAAGGGCAGACTCCCTGTGACCATCTGGAAGATCAACACCCCGAGAGCGTAGAGGTCCGATCGCTGGTCCAGGCTCTCGCCCATGACCTGCTCCGGGGAAGCGTACGCCGGGGTACCCAGAAAGGTACCGCTGGTGGTGATGCTCGGCCCCCACTGGAGGCACGCCAGACCGAAGTCGGCGATCCGCGGCTCTCCTGCTTCGTCCATCAGGACATTGGACGGTTTGATGTCGCGGTGCAGGACGTTGGCCCGGTGGAGAGCGGTCAACGCCGAGGCGAGCTTGCCGGCAATGACGACCGCCCTCCCGGCGGCCAGGGGCGCCTCCGCCGAGATGACCTTCGCCAGATCCGGGCCATCCACGTACTCCATCGTGATGTAGCTCTGCCCCCGGTCCTCACCGAGATGGTAGATCTTGAGGATGTTCGGATGGCTGAGGTCCCGGGCCAGGACCACCTCGCGGCGCAGCCTTTCCACAGCCTCCTCGTCGACGCAGAGCTCCCGCTTGAGGAGCTTGACGGCGACCGTGGTTCGCAGCATGGTGTCGTGCGCCTTGTACACTTCGCCGCTGAAGCCGACCCCGAGGCGGACGAGGAGATCGTAGCGGTTGTCGATCCGCCGCAGCGGCTCCCCTTCGACACGCGGCTTGCGAACCGTCCGTTCGTCGTCTGCGCCGGAAAGCTGCTCCCGGGGCTCCTTCTCCAACTCGCCGAACCATCTCCGGAAGAAGTAGTTCACCAGGGAGTACCCGCCTCCCGGCGAGCGCTGGATGAAGCCCAGGTGCTCGAGCCGTTGCAGGGCACCCTGAAGCGAGGCCGACTCGAGCGCGAGCTTCTCCCGGATGGACTGGCTCGTCGCCTCGGAACCCTCGCCGACCACCTGAAGGATTCGGCGCTCGGGCTCCGTCAGCATCGCGAGGTCGGCGCTGAAGAAGAAGCTGACCATCTGATCCGCGGCGATCTCCTCGATCGCCTGAGCCAGATCCTGAAATTCGGCATAGCGTTCGCCGAGAAGCTGGAGAAGGTAAGGGTGATTGTTGCAACGCGCCCGAATCACCTCGATTGTCTGCTCGTCGAGCTTCGGCTGGTAGCCCGGAGGAAGCTGCGACTGCCGGATGAGGCACCGTGCCTCGTCATCGGTCAAGCCCCGGACCAGGAGAGGCGGCGTGAAACCGTGCAGGAACGACGAGGTGGCGGACTCCTCGGCAGCCAGGTTCCAGAGTCTGATCGTCGAGGCGAAAACCGTTCGAATGTTCTCCGTCGACTGCAGGGCGCGTCCCAGCCGCGACAGGAACCGCGGCGCTGTCGCGTGGACGGTCACCAGCTCCTCGGCCTCGTCGCACAGCAGCAGGAGCGAAAGCTCGCGCGTGCGCAGCTCACGGCGCAGGCGGGTCAGCGAGATGAACAGGTCCTCGCTCTCGACCTCCGCGAGCGGGATCCCAAGCGCTTCCAGCCGGTCGATTCCGTCGAGCAGCGCGTCGCGGAAGCCCTGGTGAAGGTCTGCCTCTTCCTGCGAGCCCTGGAAATCCCAGAACAGGGGGAAGTAACGGGGGGCCGGCGAGCTCGCGGTCAGGTGCTCGAGCTGCTTGAGGATCGACGTCTTGCCGACCCTGCGCGTGCCGAGAATCCACAAACAGTTCCGGTTTCCTTCCAGAATCTCTTCGAGGAGGCCGGTGCGGCCGTAGAACCTCTCCGCGCGCACCCACTGACCGACGACGTAAGGAGTGATGGGCATGTCCTAGAGTCCTTCGGTCTGGCACGCGGCCTCGACGTCGTTGACGGTGATCTTCCGCCGCCGCCCCTCGTGCATCCGGTCGACCAGGCCTGAACAGAGCCGTTGAATCAGGTAGGGTTTGCCACCGGTCCGCCGGATGATCTCGTCCGCGACGCCGTCTTCGAGCGCGAACATACCCCGCAGCGGAGCCTCGATCAGCGACCTGGCCTCCTCCCGGTCGAGCGGCTTGACCTCGATCTCCTGGAAGAAGTTGTACCACGGGCTGCCTTCACGCTCCCACTGCTTCTTGATCGCGACTCCCGAGACCACCGCGACCAGGCTGTCGGCAAACGTTCTCATGAACAGGCTGCGCAGTCTCTGGTTGACGCGCGGGTCGTATTCGTTCAGCTCATCGACCTCGTCGATCAGCAGCACGAGCTTGACCTTCTTGGCCGTGCGGTCTTTCAAGGCCTTCAGGATCCGCTGCAGGTCCTTCACCAGGTCCGAATACCCATACTCGTCCTGGCCTGGAGGCGAGAGGGACTGGATCCCGCCGAGCTTCGGTGCGAGCTCGTGAAAGATCTCGGCGGCCAGGGTGCCGAAAAATTTCTCCTGTGGAGTGCCCTGGAGGTCGATGTAGACCGGGAAGAACTCGTGCTCTGGATCGTCGAGGTTGGTCAGGAACCTCTTGAGCTGATGCTGGAGGGAGGTCTTGCCGATACGCCTCTCGCCGTACAGCATGAGGCTGTTGTTCGAGATCCGTCTCAGCACGTAGTCGAGCAACTGTTGACGGCCGAAGAACCTTGCTTGCTCGAGGATCGGCGCGCCGGCTATATAGGGGTTGAACCGTCCCCGCAGGAGCTTGCGCCTGCGCCGCGCCTTCACCGCCACCAGTGCGGCGGCCACGGAGGCCAGGCCGGCGGCGATCGAGCCCGGAAACCACCAGGAGCGGACAAAAGGGACGACGTACTCGACCTGGTACTGAACCGCCGCCCGGTTCCCTGCCTCGTCGACCGCTACGACAACGATTTTCGAGAGCCCGGCCGGAATGCGCTGCTGCCATCGGAAGTCGGTGATCCAGACGCCTTGGAGCTCCCTCCCCTCAACGGTTGGCTGCCCCACGGGCCGGTTCGCGTCGAGGAGCTGAATCTTGACCGGTGTGCTGTCGTAGACGGTACCGGTGAGCACGAGCTGCGGGGAGCGGACCACGCCCGTCAAAGAAGAATCCTTGATGCGGATCGTCGGCGGCAGTCGATCAGGGGTGAGCAGGGCATCGCTGAGCCGCGCGTGCGCCCGGGTGATCTGCCGGAGCGCCGCTTCATTGGCCGGTTCCAGCGCCAGAACGCGGTTTGCCCTTCTCAGGGCCTGCTCGTAGGCGCCCGTGGCCAGCAGGGCCTCGGCTTCGGTCAGGAGCTCCCGGACCGTCATCGCCTTGGTGTCGGACTCCTCGGCGGCCACCTGCGCGCGGAGGACACGCTGCTGGAGCGCTCGGGCCGCGGAATTCCGGGGGTCGAGGGAGAGGACCGCCTGCAGCTCGGCCAGGGACTGCGCAAGCTCACCCGCGCCCTCGAGCTCGGCCGCCCGGGCAAGGCCGCGAGCAAGGATGCGCTGCCGCTCTGCCTCGTCCTGTCCGGCCCGGATTTCTGCCCTGGGGCGGTCCTGAGCCTGTTGGAGCAGCCTCGCGCGCCGCTCCTCTTCGTTTTTTTGCCGCTGCTGCTCGGCCGCCGCAGCCTGCGCAGCCAGGGAGGCCAGGAGCCGCCGGTTTGCCTGCTGGGCCTCGGCGTGGTCGGGGGATACAGCGAGGACTTTGGCGAGAGCGGAGAGCGCGTCTTCCAACCGCCCCTGCTCTTCGAGCCTGCGCGCCAGGGCCAGGTTTTCGGCAAGGACGGATTGCACGCGGCGCTGCCTGTCGGCCCCCTCCTCCGCCTGGCTTCGCTGGATCCGGTCGCGGTACGACCGCAGCAGGGCGAAGCCCGCGCTCGACTTGCCGATCTCCGCCTGCCGCTCCTCCGTCTCGAACGCCTGCAGGGCGGCATCGGCCTGCCCGAGATGGTAGTAGGCGATTCCGAGCTTGAGGTACGGGTAGTACTCGATCACGCGCATCCCGTAGGTGCGAATGTTCGCGCTCGAGCTGGGCTGCTGCTCCAGCGCCGCGTTGAGGTGTTGAACGGCCGCGCTCCAGCTCTTCCTGCCGAGCGCCTCCTCGGCCTTGTGGTACGACTCGTACCAGGTGTCCGCCTCAGCCGGAGGCACGAGGAGCAAGGCCAGCATCAGTGCCAGGCACGGCGACCTCATGCCTTAGAACCGGTAGACGAGCGACAGCGAGGCCAGGTCGGCCAGGTCCGCAACATCGACTCCGAGGTCGATCTGGAACTTCTGGAGGACCAGGCCCACGCCTCCGGTGAAGTGGATCTCGTCCTTTCCGGCCGGAAAGACCGCTTTCTCGAAGATGTCCGCGTCCAGCCCGGCGACGACGCGGTGAGCGGGATCCCGCCAGGCGCCAAGGCGCAGGCCGACGATCGGCTTCGAGCGCACGAAGACGTACTCCAGGCCCAGATGGAGCTCGTCTCCATCCGAGAGACGGATCTGCTTCGGATCGAAAACGTCGACGTCGAGACCCTCGGTGATCTTGGAGTAGCCGACTCGCGACCACTCGGTGCTGACCGTCCAGGCGCCTCCCTTGGAGCGGAAAGCAACTCCGAGACCGTAAACGTCCGGCAGCTCGAGCCGGCTGGTCTCGTCCAGCTCGATCGTGCCTTCCGGCGCTTCGCCTTCGGCCGGGCCCGCGGTTTCGATCACGCGGAGATTCATGCGCGGCCCCTGGCGAAAGTAGCCTCCCACCGACCACTGCGGCGAAGCGCGCCAGAGAAAGCCCCCATGGAGGCTCACGCCCGAGTCCTTCGCCTGGTGCGAGTACGTGGTGTCGAGAAACTCGGCCGGAAACGTGCCGCGTTCGTAAAAGGCGTCCTCATCCGCCGCGAACTCCGCCGCGAACGAGTTCATCTCCGCCTGGTAGTAGACAATGCCGAGACCGGCGCTCCAGCGCTCCGTGATCTCGAAGGCGCCTGCCAGGCCGCTGTTGACGACCTCGACCCGGGTCCGCGCCCGGATGTCTCCGGCGCGCGAGTCCTCTCCCTCTTCCACGCCGAAGAGGCCGTCGATCCGGCTCGAAAGATCGAAGTCGGCCCAGGTGTGGCGGTAGAGGGCGAAGGACCACCTTCGGGCCGGATAGACGAGCGACGAAAAGGGCGCGCCGGTCCGGTCATTCCTGGAGACTCCGTGGCGCAACCCGTCGACCGTGTCGACGCCCAGGCCACTCGGCTCCCCCGACACACGCCCCCCCTGGACGAACTCCGTCTGGCGCGAAGAGGAGCGCACCTCGCCGGAGAGCTCGGGCTCGATCAACTGCACGAGCCCCGCCGGATTGGCGAACGCCGCCGTGGCGTCGTCCGCCAGGGCTGCAAAGGCTCCGCCCAATCCCATGCTCCGTGCCCCGGGGTTCGAAAAGCTGAACTCGAACGTGACGGGCTGTTCCTGCCCGGCGGCGGGACCGGCGATCAGAGCGAGAACCGCCAACACAGACGGCGCGCAGAGACGCCTGATCATTTCGATCCCTCCTGCCACGAGTGAGAGGGCGATGACGCCCCTGTTCCGTAGAGACTCCGCAAACTATAGCAGCCCACTCCCGGTGGGATGCGCGTCAGCCCGGTAGAGGCTGAAGAAACTGGGGGCTGGACCGCCCAGCCCCATCTGAGAAATGCCGCTTTACTTGACTTCGAAGCAGCTTTCGATCGCCGTCTGGTTGCCGTGCTCCTCGCGCGCCAGGATCTCGAATTTAAGCTCGCCGTCGCTCAGTGCGACGAACTCGGACGGAACCTCAAACTCCGTTGTATCGGGCGGCAGGATCACGCTGAAGTTGAGATCGCCGAAGACCGGATGCTCGAACTCGACGATGAACTGGTATGAGACGATCTCGATCGGGCCCGTCTTGCCGATGCTGGGGTGAGACCTGGTGACAGGATCCCAGTCGACGATCACAGGCTCACTGACGGATGGCAGAGAAGCGGCGTCGCAACTGTCCGCCGCCGGGACACCCGAGATGGTGATGCCGCTCGGGGGCGCCGGCAGCACGTGGCTCAGCCTGTCCACACTCCGCAGCTCATCATTTTCGATCGTGACGCCGCTGATCACCCAGTCTCCTTCCTTGAACCGGCTCAAGACCTTCTCGGGCGAAACCTCGTCGAACCCGGGTTCCGCGCTTTCAAAGAACAGCTCGGTAAGACCGTGGTTCTTCAGGGTCCCGCTCGCCACGACCCGGAGCTTCTCCTTGCCGTCCGGGCTCGCGAGCGTGAGCTTCTTCCACGCGTCACCGTCGATCTTGGCGTGAATCCCGAGATCGCCGTCGGTGTGGTTGAGCTCGAGGAAGACGTCGGCCTCGTCGAAAGGTGTGGCGCCCTGGGCGGGCGCCGCTGCGATCAGCAAGGCGGTCAGGGCGAAGGGAACGAGGTATGGAGCGAGCATCTGTCGTTGCATCTGGGAGCCTCCTCTAACCGGGTCCGTTCGGCTCGAACGGCACCGTACCTGCTCCTTTGGATGCACGACGAGCCCAAATCCTTTGCCGGGGATCTCCAAATAGGCGAGGAATCCGGCGATCAGAGCGCTTCCGGAGGATCGGCTGACCGGCCACGGAGCTCCGGCGCTAGCTCCCGCACCTCCCCCGGGCCGGGCCAGGGGAGGTGCGTCTTCGTGGGTGTTTTGCGGCGCTTCGTCAGAACTTGAACGACACGCGCGAGTAGACGAAGCGGCCGTTCATTCCGAATGGCGAGTGGCTCGGATAGGTGAAGATTCCGAGGTTCGAGTTCGCCACCAGGTTCCTGTCCGGAAAGGTGTCGAAGAGGTTCTGGGCTCCCACGGCCAGCGTGAAGCGCGGGAACTCGTAGCCGATCTCCAGATCCGTCAGCCACTCCGCTTCAAAAACCTGTGCGGCCACCTGCCGGTCGACGAGGCAATACTCGCCGTAGCGGCTCTCGCGCAACGTTGTAAAGAACCCGCCGCGCTCCCATTCAGCCGCCAGCCGCAGACTGTTCTCGGGCTGGCCGCACTCGACCCGCCGCCGCTCGATGGCATCGAAGAGCACCTCCTGGAGGCCGGTAAGCTGCGGCGGCGTCTCCGCGACCCGCACCACTTCGTTCTCCGTCGCGTTGTAGCCGGCCGACAGCTTCAGCGTGCTGTCGCTCCCGAGGCGCGTGCCCCAACCCGCCGTCACGTCGTAGCCCTCGGTCTTGGTGTCGATCGCATTGGTGAAGAAGCGCGCGCCGGTGACGTTGAACGGAGCGAGCAGCGCCGCCACCCGGGGGCCGGTGAAGTTGCCGGACAGGACGATGCGGTCCTCGATGTCGACGCGGTAGAAATCGACGCTGGCTTCGAAGGAGCTCGTCGGGTTCCAGACGAGACCGATGCTGCGGTGCTCCGACTCTTCGGGTTCGAGATCGCTGGCGCCGAGCGCGCGGGCCACCGGGCTGCCAACCGGAAAGGTGCCCACCTCGAAGGGCACGAGGACGCCTCCCACCGCCAGGAAGTTCGTGCTCACCGTCGAGAAGAAGGACTGCCCCAGCGAGGGCGCGCGGAAGCCGGTGCTCACCGCGCCGCGCACCACGAACGACTCGACCGGCTGGAAACGCAAGGTCAGCTTGTAGTCGCTCGTGTTGCCGAAATCCTCGAAGTCCTCGAAACGGA
>JANOCF010000678.1:0-1914 GCA_031412055.1 Holophagales bacterium
CTCTCCACCATCATCGTCACCTCGCTCTTGCGCGAGAGGTCGAGATAGTTGTCGCGGGAGCGCGCCTCCAGGCCCGGACGGTTCACTTCGACCTGGATCCGGTGGCGCTCGTCGTTGCGCTCCCGCTGCGGCGTGAAGCCGAGCCAGTAGTAGGAGCGCGTGTCGGCCTCCGCCGTCTGCAAGGCCTCGCCGCGGCCGCCGTTGATCAGCGCCTTGCCGCCGGTCTCCCTGGCCACGAACTCCAGGGTGGCGTGGACCTCCTGCTCGCGCAGGTTGAGCACGCCCGGGCCGCGCGGCGAGCCCTCCGAGGTGTCCGGACCCGTGGCCTCGACCCCGGGCACGTCGACGGTGTAGATGGTGTAGCCCACCAGGTTGGCGGTGTCGACCAGGGGACGGAGCATGTCTTCTCCGCGCGGCACGTCCCGGTTGATGACCGGCCGGTTGGCGTCGTTGAGCACGTAGTCCGCCGGCGAGTACGGCCAGCCGCCGGACAGCAGGACCATGACCTTGCGGCCCGGAGGCGAGGCGAAGCCGCGGAGGGTGCCCTCTGCCGCCAGGACCGAGCGCTGAACCTGGTCGCCCATCTGCTCGATGTAGGAGAGCTCCTCGAGGTCCAGGCGGTTGGCGAAGCCCGACCGGCTGGTGTCCAGGGTGCCCACGACGCCCAGCCGGCGGGCGCTCTGGTAGCCCCGCAGCTCGGCCAGGCGCTGGAACCCGTATGCCTGCCGGCCCATGGCCTGCTGGAAGGCGCGGTGCAGCTCCCGCTCGTTGCCGGACCAGTTGCTCAGCATGTCGATCTTGCGCCCGTCGAAGGCGACGATCGCCATGCGGTCCTCGGGACCCAGGCGGCTCAGGTCGTCCATGAGGTCGCGCAGGACCTCGTCGCGGCGGGCGGCGATCGAAAAGTAGTCGTCGATGAACACGAGGTAGCTCGTGCCCACCGGGCTGCCCGGAGCGAGGCTGGGGAGACCCTGGATGGCTCCCCGGCCCTGGCCGAGCTCGGTGGCCACGGCCTGGCCGCCGCGCACCTCGGTGAAGTACTCGATCGGCAGCTCCTTGCCGTCGACGCGCAGGCGGAAGTCGCCGGGGGCCAGACCGGTGACCCGGTTGCCCTCGCGGTCGGTGACCACCACCTCCACGTTGACGACGCGCACGTCGATCTGCTCGCCGAAGATGCTGGCGGGCTCATCAGGAGCCGGCTGCTGCTGAGCTATCGCCGGCGGCGCCGGGATCACCGGCAGGGCGGAAACGGCGGCGAGCGCCAGCAGGAAAAGACGGATAGATTTCATCGGATCCTCCCAGGGTAACAGGCGGAGGGCGCCGCAAGAACGCGGGGCACCCTCTCCTCCAACAAATCCGGTCAGGGCTTATAATCCAGGTTTGCCCAGAGCATCTCGCCGGACAGGCTGTCGCGCACGGCAAAGACCATGCGCTGCTGGCCCCGGCGCATCTTGAGGACGGTGCGGTAGCGCAGGATGTCGCCCGGCCTGGGCTGCCGGTCCATGGTGAGCCGCAGCGGCACGACGGGCAGGTCCGAGCGGGCTCCCCAGCGGTCCAGGGCGCCGAGCGACAGGGTGGCATCCACGGCATAGCCGCCGTCCGCGACCGGGACCGCGGTCAAGGCTTCGGCCGGGATGTGCAGGACCACCGGGACCGAGATGACCGTCATCCCGGCGCGGCGGGGCTTTCCCATCTCGACCTTGATCCGGTGCGCCTGCGGAGCCTGGCCGGTCTGGCCCGCCTGGCTCGCCTGGCTCGCCTGGCTCGCGATACCGCCGAACATCAGCAGCCCCTCGGTGGTCATGGCCATCTCGGTCTTCCGCGACAGGTCCGAGAAGCCGCTGCGGCTGCGGATTCGCAGCCCGGGCCGGACCGCCTTCAGCTCGATCCGGTGCCGCTGGTCGTCGGCCCGCC
>JANOCF010000679.1:0-3555 GCA_031412055.1 Holophagales bacterium
CTGGCGCTCGGCGAAAGCGTCAGGGCCTTCTCCGCAATCTCTTTGATTTCAGCTCGCTCGGCCATGGCCCGAGTATAGAAAATCTCCCGAGTTCCGTCAAAGATGTCTTGTGAGGATGCCGAAGAGAGAAGTCCAGACACGGAAGGAAGGTACGACTAGACAGAAAAAGAGCCGCGAGACCGGGGAGAGATGGGTACCGATCCCGCGGCGATTCGGTCTAGTTGTCGGTCTGTGCGACCGCCAATGGCTTATGGTACTCCTTCTCCCACTGCGCGAGAACCTCTTTCGGAACTTCGGCGAGCGTGGCGGCGATCTGACGCTCCGCTCCAGCGCGGGCGACCGTATAGGTAACCCGGCGTCCGACTGCGTTCTGAGCCTTGGCCTTCTTGAGGGCGTCCTTGTTGGCATCGGTCATGGTGATGCCGTTGAACGCGACCAGGACGTCGCCTTTCATGAAGCCCGCCTTCTCCGCCGGGCTGCCCGGGGCGATGCCGGTCACCACGTAGCCGCTCGCGCCGTCCTTCTCGACATCCAGGCCCAGCCAGCCGTGCTTGGCCTTCGCCTGGAGGTCGACCTTGGTATGACCGGCATGACCGGCGTTGCCGGCATGGGTGGCCTTGGCGTGGCTCTTGTCGCAGTTGGCGCCTTCACCAGCGGCAGCCATGCTGGAGAGGGAGAGCATCAGGGCAAGAACGAGAGTCGTCACCATCCTGCACATTCGGAGACCTCCTGGGCTTGAGCGGTTCGGCGGCGGCATGCCGCTTTCCACGCTCACCAGCCTAGGGAAACCCGGTGTAAAACTCCTCAACAGCGGGTAAAACGTCGAAAACCGTGTAAGAAACTTGTAAAAGCCTCGGAGAGCCGGGCGAACGGCCCTATAGTTCACCTGTCATGAAGCTTGCGAAGGCACTCCGGCAGCACACCCTGTGGGTGGGATTCGCGGCGGTCCTGGTACCGCTCGCGTTCCTTCTCTTTCTTCAATACCGCTGGCTGGTGGAGCTGGACCACACCTCGGCCAAGGCCCAGGAAGCGACCCTCGACAACTACCTGGAGGCGGTGGCGGGCAAGGTGGAGCACCAGTACCGGGAAGACGCGGAGCGCGTGCTCAACCTCGACTCCTACCTGTTCATCCAGGACCGGCTCGACAAGGCGGTCTATCACTTCAAGAAGAAGGGCCCGACTGGAGTGAGTCGGCTGTTCGTGGCCAGCTACGTCAACGACAGCGACGGCAAGATCCTCTACTTCGAGCCGACCTGCGAGTCCTTCACGCCCGCGCGGTGGTCGCCCGAGGTGCGCGCCATCTACGTGGCGAGCTCTCCGCTGAGAACCCTGGCGCACAAAGGCGGAGTGCTCCCCGAGCCGGTCCAGGTGTTCGTCGACCACCGCGACCCCGAGTACCCGATGATCCTGAACCCGATCACCGACGAGGCCTCCCGCGTCGTCGGGGTGGCGGGGATGATCCTGGACGAGAGCTACTTCCGCAATGAAGTCCTGCCCAGCGTCGTCAAGGAGTCGCTGCCAAAGTCCGGCGATCCGCGCCATGACCCCGCCGTCGCGGTCTGGGACGGGCACGGCAATCTGGCCTTCACCACGGCCAGGGCGAACGACCTGTCCAGCCGGCATCCCGACGCCGAAAAGTCCTTCTCCTTCGTCTTCACGGACTGGAAGATCGGCATCGACCGCCGCCATGCCACGGTCGGCGAGGTGGCCCGGCGCAACTTCCTGGTCAACCTGGGACTGTCGGCGGCCCTGGCGGCGGCACTGCTCGGAGGCATCGTCCTGGCTCTGCGCACCGCCTCCCGCGCGATGAAGCTCTCCGAGATGAAGAGCGACTTCGTCTCCAACGTCTCCCACGAGCTGCGCACCCCGCTCGCGTCGATCCGGGTCTTCGGCGAGCTCCTCCGCCTGGGCCGGTTCGAAGGCACCGAGAAAGTGCGGGAGTACGGCGAGTACATCGAAACCGAGAGCCGGCGCCTGACCCAGCTCATCAACAACCTCCTGGACTTCGCCAGTATCGAGTCGGGCCGCAAGAGCTACAAGTTCGAGCACGTCGACATCTGCGAGCTGGTCGGCGAGACCTTGAAGACGTTCGGAGTGCGGCTGCGCCAGAGCGGCTTCCGCTTGGTCCTCGATTGCCCGGAAGCTACGCTGCCGCCGGTGCGGATCGACCCCGGCGCCATCGCCCAGTCGCTGAGCAACCTGCTCGACAACGCGGTCAAGTACTCCCACGGTATTGATAGCGATACGGAGAGCAAGGAGATCCGCGTGGGGCTGCGGCGCGAGGGCGAGTGGATCGCGATCTCCGTCGAGGACCATGGGGTCGGCATCCCGCGCGACGAGCAGAAGAAGATCTTCGACCGCTTCCACCGGGTGAGCACCGGCCTGGTGCACGACGTCAAGGGGAGCGGCCTGGGGCTGTCGATCGTCCAGCACATCGTCGAGTCCCACCACGGCCGGGTGGCGGTCGAGAGCCGCGTGGGCGGAGGCAGCACCTTCTCCATCCTCCTGCCGATCGAGGCGGCCGATTCGGCAGGGGCCGCCGCCGCTCCGACCGCGCAGGCCGCTCCGACCGCTCCGGACAGGCGGCGCCCTTCCGAGGCCTGACATGAGAAAGGTTCTGATCGTCGAAGACGACGAGGCGATGTCGGTCGCGCTGCGCGACGGGTTCTCCTACGAGGGGTATGACGTATCCGTGGCCATGGACGGCGAAGCGGGCCTGCGCATGGCTTCGGCGGGCACGCCCGACCTGATCCTGCTGGACGTCATGCTCCCCCGGATGACGGGTCTCGACGTCTGCCGCCAGCTCCGCGACGGCGGCAACAACGTGCCGATCATCATGCTGACGGCCCGCGGCCAGGAGATCGACAAGGTGCTGGGCTTGAAAACCGGCGCGGACGACTACATCACCAAGCCGTTCGGCTTCATGGAGCTGCTGGCCAGGGCCGAGGCCGTCCTGCGGCGCTCCGCGAGCCCGGCGTCCACGCCCGACCTCTACCGCTTCGGGGACGTGACCCTGGACTTCAAGCGCCACGAGGGGACAAAGGCGGGGACCCTCATCGAGCTTTCGCCCCGGGAGTTCCAGCTCCTCGCCTTCTTCATCCGCCACCGTGGGGAGATCGTGACCCGCGAGAAGCTCCTGGACGAGGTCTGGGACTACAACGCGATCCCCTTCACCCGCACAGTGGACATGCACATCGCCAAGCTGCGCAAAAAAATAGAGGACGACCCCGCGGACCCCAGGCACATCGTCACGGTGCATCGCCTGGGGTACAAGTTCATGGGCTAGCCCTCCCGGTCATCGCCCGACACGCCTGAAGCACCAGGCGTGCTATTCTCGTTACCCATAATTTGTTGCTCGAAGGCGACGATGGCCCGCCCGACCCTCGTTGCGGCCGAGCTTTCCGATGCGCAGCCCGCACCTAATTCCCGGAGCCTGAGTTCTTCCGCGGGCACGGGGTCATGGTGACCCCGGCCGACCCTCGGAGAGGAGGATTTGCCATGTCTTGCAACTCGTCTCGCGGTCTGGTTTCCATTCTGATGCTGGTCGCCTGCCTG
>JANOCF010000680.1:0-8805 GCA_031412055.1 Holophagales bacterium
AAGAGGAGAGCGCCGCGCTCCTGCGCGGTTTCTTCGCGTCGCTACGGAAGCGTTCTTTGTAAAGATTCCGGAGAGATGGCCGAGCGGCTGAAGGCGCACGCTTGGAAAGCGTGTGTTGGGGAAACTCAACCGTGGGTTCGAATCCCACTCTCTCCGCCAAAATATCGAGCAAGAGTTTGAGATTGAAATCGGAGAGGTGCCAGAGTGGCTGAACGGGGCGGTCTCGAAAACCGTTGACCGGGCGACCGGTCCGTGGGTTCGAATCCCACCCTCTCCGCCAAGATATTCGAATCGCCGTTCCGCGGTCCTCCTTGACGGAGCCCCCGCGGCTCGACTACCTTTGCAGTTTCGTTCGATGAACCCGGGGGCCGGCGGGAAGATGCCCGCGACTCCTCAGCCTGGAAGGAAGCACGATCGTGAAACGGACCTTTCAACCGAACAACCGTCGCCGCAAGCGGACCCACGGCTTCCTGGTGCGGATGCGCACCCGCAACGGCCGCGCCGTCATCTCGCGCCGGCGTCAGAAGGGCCGCAAGCGCCTGACGGTCTGATGTCGGACACCCGGCTTCCCGCGGAGACCCGCGGAAGCCAGCGCCTGCTCCCCAAGGAGAGGCTGCGGCGGCGGGCGGACTACCTCAGGTGCTACCGGACGGGACGCCGGCGCCATGGCGCGCTGGCGATTCTCTATTTTGTTCCGAACCAGCTCGGGCATGCCCGCATCGGGATCACGGCCAGCCGAAAGGTCGGCAAGGCGGTGGCACGCCACCGGATCAAGCGCCGGATCAAAGAGATCTACCGCGGATGGAAGGATCGAGGCAAGCTCCCAGCCCTGGACCTCATCGTCCACCTGAAGCCGGAGGCCGGCCCGTCGGACTTCCGGGCTCTGCGCTCCGAGCTGATGCGCCTGTTCCAGGGCGTGCTGCCGCGGCAGGAGCAGGCCCCGTGACGCGCCTCATCATTGGGGGATTGATCGGGTTGATCGGCCTGTACAAGCGCTGGATCTCGCCGCTCCTCCCGCCGGCCTGCCGCTTCACCCCCACGTGCTCGGAGTATGCCCGGCTCTCCCTGATCCAGCACGGCCTCGGCCGTGGCGGCGTCCGCGCCTTCCTGCGTCTCATGCGCTGCCAGCCGCTCCACCCCGGCGGGGTCGACCTGCCTTAAGTCTATATAGAGAGGAATCCAAAGCTCCGTGGACAATCGCCGGTTGTTTCTCGCCGCCCTGCTCTCCCTGGCGGTCCTCATCGCCTGGTCTTATTTCTTCCCCGCCAAGCCGGCCCGGAAGCCGCTTCCTGCCCAGCAGACCCAGGCCGGGGACCAGACCGGGAAGACCACGGGCTCCAATCCGGCCGCCCAGACACCGGTTCCGGGCGCGCCCAATGATCCCAATGCTCCTAATGCCCCCGGCGTTCCCGCCGCTCCTGGTGCTTCCGGCATGCGGGCCGGCGCCGTCCTTCCGCCCTGGGCTCAGCAGCCGGTCGGTGCCGCGGCCGAGCAGACCTTCACCCTCGACAGCAAGAACGCCCGGGCCGTGTTCTCGAACCGCGGCGCGCAGCTCCGCTCCCTGGAGCTGAAGAGCCAGGTCGGCGGCCTGGAGCTCGTGCGCAAGCGCGGCGAGGATCTCTACCCCTACGGCCTGGTGCGGGAGGATCTCTCCTCCCACCCCCTGAACCAGGCGCTGTTCCGCGCCGAGACGGCGGGCGACGGTGCCCTGATCTTCCGCTATCGCGGGCCGGAGGGCGTGTCTGAAAAGCGCTTCCGCTTCGACGAGAATGGCTTTCTGGAAGCTGTCGTCTCCATCCCCGGCGACGACGACTGGGGCCTGGCCGTGGGACCCGGCATCCGCAACCCTACCAAGGAGGAGATCGAGAGCCGCTACGAGTGGCGGCAGGCGGTCTACAAGGTGGGCGCAGAGGTGGAGATCCTGAACCCGGCCAAGGAGCTGGAGGCCAAGATCATCCCCGGCGTCGGCCTGGACTGGATCGGCCTGGAGGACAAGTTCTTCCTTGCCGCCCTGGTCCCCCGCTCCGGTGTGGACGTGGCCGTGATCCAGCCCGTGATGGTACAGCCGGGCCAGGGAGGAGCGCGGTTCGCTCCGCTGCCGCCCGAAGACGACCTCACCTCGGAGCAGAAGGATCTGCCGCGGGAGTACCGGGTGATCCTGCAGCCGTCGGGCGACAGCCTCTCACTGCTCTCTTATTGGGGCGACAAGCGCCACGAGACCCTGGCCGCGCTGCCCTACGACCTGGAGCGGGCCGTCGACTTCGGCATGTTCGCCTTCCTCGCGCGTCCGCTCCTGGTGGCCCTGCACTGGATCCACGACAACGTGGTGGGCAACTACGGCTGGGCGATCATCCTGCTGACCATCGTCATCAAGATCGTGCTCCTGCCGCTGACCCACAGCAGCATGAGGTCCATGCGGAAGATGCAGGAGCTCAATCCCAGGGTGCAGGCGATCCGGGCCCGCTACCAGGGGAAGATGCGCGACAAGCAGGGGAAGCCGAACCTGGAAGTGCAGCGCAAGATGAACGACGAGGTCATGGGGGTCTACCGCGAGGCCGGCGTCAACCCGGTGGGCGGCTGCATCCCGATGCTGCTCCAGATGCCGATCCTGTTCGCGTTCTACAACCTGCTGAACACCGCGGTGGAGCTGCGCGGCGCGCCGTGGATGCTGTGGATTCACGATCTCTCGGCCCGCGATCCCTACTACATCCTGCCGTTGGTGATGGGCGCGACCCAGTGGTACCAGGTGCGCATGTCGCCGCAGACGGGCGATCCCATGCAGCGCCGCATGTTTGAGCTGATGCCGATCTTCTTCACCTTCCTGTTCCTGGGTGTGCCCAGCGGACTGGTGCTGTACTGGCTGACGAACAACGTTTTGACCATCGTGCAGCAGGGGGTTTACAAACATCTCGAGAAGCGCGGGGCGTGAGGCCTCTCGCGGAGAACAACCGTTGGATATGAACGATCCCAAGCGACGTTTCTTCTCAGGTGACACGCTGAAGCAGGCCCTGATTCAAGCGGCCAACCACTACCACCTCGCCCCCGAGGAGATCGCGTACCGCACCATCGAGAAGCGGCACGGTTTCCTGAAAGCCCGGCGCAAGGTGATGATCGAGGTGGACCCCGAAGCGCCCCGCCTCGATCCCGCGGCGGCCCGGCCGGCGGCACCGCCTCCCGAGGCGGCTCCTGCGCCTTCTACGCCTTCCGAAGTGGCGCCGGTGCCCCAGCCGCAGCTCAATGCCGAGGCAGCGGCAGAGACCGCAGATCAGCCGGAGCCTGCACAGGCGAAGCAGCCCGGGCGGGCCGAGCGCCCGGAACCCGGCAATCGGGCTCCCCGAAGCTCGTGACGGGCGTAGCGACGATCGGGGGAATCGCGTACCGCCGCCGCCGCAGAGAGATCAAAGACCGGACGACCGGGGAAACCGGATCGTTCGCGCCGGAGAGCGCAGCGGCGACCGCCGGCCGAGCGAGCCTCCGGCCCGGACGGCTGATCGCGCCGATCGCCCGGGAGATCGGGCGCGCGGTCCCCGCGAGGGCTTCACGCGGGCTCAACCCTCGGCCGATCGACTGGCACGGGTGGAGGCAGAGCCCTTTGATCTGCCTCCGGCGACAGGCGACGGGCTGATTCCGTTGCCGGAGATGCCGCGCCGTCCGTCAGATCGCTACCCGGAAGCCACGGGGCCTGTGGCGGAGGCGGCCGCCCGCGGCATGGAGCTGCTGCTGCGCGTCGCCGGCCTGAGCCTGACGCCGCGCATTCTGCAGGGCGAGGAGCGGATTGAGGTCGACCTCTCCGGGGAGGACGTGGACTGGTGCTTCGCGGACGACGGCGAGTTCGTGGTCTCGGTGGAGCACCTGTTGCCGCGGCTGATTCGCAGCCTGTCCGGCGAGGCACCGCTGGTGCGGGTGGACTGCGACAACTTCCAGGAGATTCGCGAGGAACGGCTGCGCAGCCTGGCGCAGCGGGTGGCTGACGAGGTGCGCCGCAAGGCACGGCCGCGGACCCTGGAGCCGATGAACCCGGCGGACAGGCGGATCGTCCATATGACGCTGGCGGACGACCCGGGAGTGGTGAGCGAGAGCAGCGGCGACGGCTACTTCAAGCGGGTGACGATCCGGCCCGCGTAAGACGCGGACTTCTCACCCAAGTGGACTCTGGCGGCGGCTCTCGGGCCGCCGCTGGTGTTTTTGGGATGTTTCACGTGAAACCTGGGTAATCGATCTCCTGTCCCACGTTCCACGTGAAACATGATTCCGATCTTCCCCTGATACGATCCTCCAATGGCCTTCGTTCTTCCTTCTGTGTCCCGAAAAAACTTCGTCCGCGGGCTCGCTGGCTTCTCGCCGGAACCGTTGGACAGCCGTGCTGTCGACGCTCTTCTCGCCCACTACCAGGAACTGGCTGTCTGGAACCGGCGCCTTTCCCTGATCGGTCCGGGAACGGCAGGCGAGATCCTGGCGCGCCATTACGGTGAATCGCTCGCCGCGCTCTCCTTGATCCCGGTTGACGCCTGCTTCGGGCTGGATATCGGCTCCGGTGCCGGCTTCCCCGGCCTCGTTCTCGCTGCGGCCCGACCTGGAATGGAGATGACCCTTGTGGAGGGGCGGGAGAAGAAGTGGGCCTTCCTCACTTCGGCGGCTCGCAAGGCAGCGTTGCCCTGCCGGTGCCTGAATGCTAGAGTTTCCTCCCCTCTCCCCGCCGGTCTGCCGGCGAGCCTGGACGTGGTCACCGCGCGGGCCATCAAGCTCGATCCGCCCGTGCTCGGTGCATTGGCGGAAAGGCTCGGTCCCAACGGCCGCATCCTGCTCTGGGTGGGGGAAGAAGACCCTGACCTGCCGCCGGTTCTGGCGCCGGGTGACAGCGTGAAGATCCCGGGAAGCGATCACCGCCGCATTCTGGAGATCCGGCGCACGGACCGGGAGCGACAGGAAACTCGATGAGCACGATCGCCATTGCGAACCAGAAGGGCGGAGTGGGCAAGACCACCACCGCCATCAACTTTGGAGCCGGTCTCGGCGCCCTGGAGCGCCGCGTCCTGCTCGTGGACTGCGATCCCCAGGGGAACGCCACCCGCGGGCTCGGTGCCACGGCCAACGTGCCCCACCTGTACCAGGCGCTCTCCGGCGAGATTCCCCTCTCCGAGACGATCCTTGCCTCCGGATTCCCCAATCTCGACCTCGTTCCGACCCAGCGCGACCTGGTCGGCGTCGAGGTGGAGTTTGTAGGGGAAAAGGGATGGGAGCAGCGCATGAAGTCGATGCTCGCCGAGGTCGCCGACCGGTACGACACGATCCTGCTGGACTGCCCGCCGTCGCTGGGCCATCTCACCATCAGCGCGCTCACCGCCGCCGACGGTGTCCTCGTTCCCCTTCAGTGTGAGTACTTTGCCCTGGAAGGGATCTCCGAGCTCATGTCCACGGTCAAGCGGGTCCAGGGCGGGCTCAATCCTCGGCTCACCATCGCCGGCATCCTCCTCACCATGTATGACGAGCGGACGAATCTCTGCAAGGACGTGGCCGATGAGATCCGCCGCCACTTTGGAGGCCAGGTGTTCGATACCGTAGTTCCCCGCAACATCCGCCTGGCCGAGGCTCCGAGCCACGGTCTGCCCATCTTCCAGTACGACATCAAGTCCCGGGGCGCCGAAGCCTATCTCTCCCTCGCCCGCGAGTACCTGCGGAGGGCCGCGTGACCTCGCCGAACCGCAAGCGGACTCTGGGACGCGGCCTCGACGCGCTGCTCCAGAAGGAGGTGGCGCCAGCCGCAGCAGAAGCCGTGCCCGTGCCTATCCAGACCCTCCCGCTCGACCAGCTCAAGCCGAACCGCTTCCAGCCCCGGACGCAGTTCGACGACGCAGCGATCGAGGAGCTTGCCGCGTCGATTCGTACCCAGGGCGTCGTGCAGCCGCTCGTGGTCTCGCCGGAGGCCGACGGCACCTACCTGATCGTGGCGGGCGAGCGCCGCTGGCGCGCCTCCCGCCTCGCCGGCCTGGAGCAGGTGCCCGTGTTCGTGCGTGCCGTAGCCGACGACCGCGAGCTGCTGGAGCTGGCGCTGGTCGAAAACCTCCAGCGCAGCGACCTCAACCCCTTGGAAGAGGCCGAAGCCTACCTTTCGCTGCAGGAGAAGTTCGGTTTGAGCCAGGAGGACATCGCCACGCGGGTAGGCAAGGCCCGCACCACGGTGACCAACTCGCTCCGCCTCCTTCGGCTGCCGGACGAGGTGCAGGAGCTGATGCGCGAGGGTCACCTCACGGCCGGACAGACCCGCCCGCTGCTCGGGCTGCCCAGCCGCGAGGCCCAGCTCGCCCTGGCCGAGAGGGCGGTGCGGGAAGGGCTCTCGGCCCGCGACCTCGAGCGCCTGTCCTCCGAGCCGGCGCGCGAGAAGCCCAAGAAGAAACCGAGGCCGGTCGAAGTCAACACCGCCGCCGCGGAAGAGAGACTGACGCGCCGCCTGCAGACCCGGGTGGAGATCCGGAGGAAGGGCAAGGGCGGGGCGCTTCACATCCACTTTCACAATGAAGAGGAGCTGATGCGGCTCTACGAGCTCCTCGTCGACCGGGGAGACATCAAGTGATCTTCAAATCAGACGGCGGCAAGCAGAGCGACCTCAACGGCTTCCTCGACAACGGCAGCCATCTGGAAGGCGAGCTTCGCTTCGAGACCTCTTTCCGCGTGGACGGCAAGTTCACCGGC
Source organism: Holophagales bacterium (assembly GCA_031412055.1). GTDB lineage: Bacteria > Acidobacteriota > Thermoanaerobaculia > Multivoradales > UBA5704 > DATMER01. The sequence goes on from JANOCF010000680.1 coordinate 6,691, forward strand.
AAGGTGACCTCGGCGGGCGACCTGATCGTGGGCGAAGGCGGCGAGGTCGAGGGCGATCTGCGCGTAGGCCAGATTTTCATCTCCGGCACGGTCAGGGGCTCAATCCGTGCCGCCAAGAAGATCCAGATTTCCCCTCGCGGCAAAGTATTTGCCGAGATCGACACGCCGGCGCTGGTCATCGAGGACGGCGCCTTCTTCGAAGGCCGCTGTTCCATGGCGCGCGAGGAGCGCGAAAGTGCCGGTGCCAAGATCGGCAGCCCCAAGCTGGTGCCGCAGAAGGCTGCCGGGTAGCTTACCTTGGTGCCCTGGCCAACCCTTCGTAGGATGGCAGAAACGTAAGCGGGTTGCGCGCCAGGAAGCCCTTGTCGAAGGCGGCGGTCAGGGCCTGCCCGTCCAGATCCCGGGCCACCGGGAACCCGAGCGCGTAGAGTAGGGTCGGCGCCACATCCACCAGCCGCGCTCCGGTGAGGAGCGCGCCCGGCCGGATGCCCTCGCCGTAGAGCAGGAGGGCACCGTCCGGGCCGCCGCCGAAGCGCCCGCCCAGCTCGCCTTTCTCTCCATACAGGCCCAGACGATCCCGGCGGCCGCGAACGCCGTAGGCCGACACTACGGCCATCACCTTCGGTCCCTCCTGCCGGTTCCAAAGCTCCTGAAGAAAGCCGTCGAGCTGCGTGTAGTACGCGGCCAGCCGCTCCGCCGTCTCGCGGGCCGCGGGCGTCTGCCGTCCCTCGAAGTGAACCGCCTGGAAGCCGCCGAAAGAGTGGCGCGACACCTCCCGCAGCCCCGGCAGGACCACGAACAGGGCCCCGGTCTCGGGATGCTGGTCGAGAAGAGAGGGGAGAAGCGACTCCCGCCAGAGATCCCCGGCCAGCGCGTCGAGCAGGGAGGCCGGAGGCCGCGGACCGAAGCGCGTGCGCAAGACCGGGTCGATCTCTCCGGGCCGGGGCCGGAAGATGCGAGCCCGCTCGGCCAGGTCCTCCGGCCAGGCGATGTCCGCCTCTTGCGCTTCGGTACCGCCGTGGAAGAACCGCTCCGGCAGCGCAAACGTCGTCTCCCGCGACACCGGCCAGGAGGCCGGCCATCCCACGGTCCCGGCGGGTGTGCCGAGACGGGGGAGGATCTCCCACAGTGTCAGGACCTCGCGGGGGAAGGTGCGCAGCGACCGTCCCGGGTTGCCCAGCGTTCCCCAGCGCCGGAACTGGATCTCCACCGGGAGGAGCCGAAGGTCCGACCGGCTGGATCCCGGCCCCAGCCAGCCCGCGTCGTAGACCTTGCCGACCTGGATGCCGTGCTTGTAGGGGAGCTTGCCCGTGGCCATGGTGATCCAGAGCGCTTCCCTCCAGGTGGGAGAGATGGACTCCAGCCGGCCGTAAGCCCCTTCCCGGAGCACGGTTTCCAGAAAAGGAAGGCGCCCTTGACCGGCCAGGGGAAGGATGGCGTCCAGGGTCGCCGCGTCCAGACCGACGACGAGGAGGGTCGGTCGCGGTCCGGCGGCTACCGCGGCCGGCCGGTGCACGGCGGGCGGACGGGGCCGGAACGTCTCCCGGCGCTCCACCATGGCGAAGACCGACAGCACGGCCAGCAGGACGTAGCCGTAGCGGCTGCGCCAGCCGTAGCGGCGGCGGTGGAGGGTGTGGAGAAGCGCCGTGTAGAAGGAGATCAGCGCGGCCAGGGCGAGCCAGGAGGCGGTGCGGATGAGCCGGTCGTTGATCCCGGGCGGCAGGTAGAAGGCGTAGATCGAGGCGTGGCTGGCGTCGAGCCAGGCCGCGCCCGCAAACGCAGCCGTGAGCGCCCACGGGAGCCAGCGCTGGGCTCGCCGGGATGTTCTGTACGAGCGCCAGGTGAACGGCAGGTGAAGGACGAGGCTGGCGAGTCCGAGGATCCCGCCGTACACCAGAATGCCGCTCAGCACCGGCCCGGGGGCGAAGGGCAGGTGCGGATTGAGGAAGAAGATCAGCCCGGCGACGTGGGTGCCGAGGAGCGCGCCGGGAGCGAAGCCCGATGCAAGGACATCGATCCAGCCTGGGCGAGTTTTCGGACCGGATTTCGGGGAGACCATCAGGGAAAGCCAGGCAGCCGCGCCCCGGGAGGCGCGGCCGCCGTGATCGTGAAAGC
>JANOCF010000681.1:0-4210 GCA_031412055.1 Holophagales bacterium
CTCCCATGCCGGCGGCCTTGCCGCCCTGGATGGAGTGCTCGAATCCGGCGGCCGCGGCGGGCCTGGCGCCGGACAGCAGGAACAGCAGGGTGGCGAAGGACCAGAATCTGGACGCTGAAGACATGTGGGGCTCCTTCAAAACGAACTACAGCACAGGCGAGAGCATACAGGCCAGCCGGTCGCCCATCTTCTTGAGCACGGGCCGCCGCCGCCAGAGCATGCGGTGGACCTCCACGGCGCCCTGCAGGTCCTCCTCGAAGGTCTCCTCCAGGCGCTGGGCCGTGGAGTTGTCGAGGATCGCCAGGTCGCACTCGGCGTTGAAGATGAACGACCGGAAGTCGAGGTTGGTGGAGCCCACGACCGACACGTAGCCGTCGGACACGAGGCTCTTGGCGTGGAGGATCGCGGGCTGGTACTCGAAGATCCGCACGCCCTTGCTGAGCAGCCTCTCGTAGTAGCCGTGGGCGGCCCGGCGGACGATGGGCACGTCGGTGCGGCCGGGGAGGAGAAGCCGGACGTCCACACCCCGCAGCGCGGCGTCTCCGAGCACCCGCACCGCGGCCCAGCCCGGCGCGAAGTAGGCGTTGGTGATCCAGACGTTGCGCCGCGCCGCGCCCACGATTGCGGACAGGGCCGCGGCCGACTCGTCCTGTCCCCGCTGGGGGCGCGAGTCGAGGACCAGAATGCGGGCTCCGGGTTTCTCCGCCTCTTCGGCCGGCAGCGGCGGCAGGTCCAGCGGCTCGCCGCCGGCGTGGATCCACCCCTCGGAAAACACCGTGGCCATCTCCCAGGCCGCGGGTCCGATCACGCGCACGTGGGTGTCCCGCCAGGTATCCCCCCGGGTGACGGAGGTCCCTCCGTACTCGTCGCCGATGTTCATGCCGCCGGTGAAGGCGATGCGGCGGTCCACCACCAGGATCTTGCGGTGGTCGCGGAACGGCTGGTACCAGAGGTGGCTGAACAGCGGATGGAAGAGGCGCACCTGGATGCCCCGGCGCTTCATCTCCTGCCAGAAGGCGGAGCGGGTTGAGAACGAGCCCAGGGCGTCGGCCAGCACCTTGACCTCGACGCCGCGGCGGGCGGCGACGGAGAGCTCGTCGAGGAAGCCGCGGCCCGAGCCGTCGTCCTTGTAGATGTAGGACTCAAGCAGGATCTCCCGCCGGGCGCCGGCCACCGCCTCCTGCATGGCCGCGAAGGCGTGGTCGCCGCGAAAGTAGAGCTGGACCTCGTTGCCCCCGAAGACCGGGGCCTCGTCGATGCGCCGGAGCAGCACCTCGAACCCGGGGTCGCGCAGCCCGCCGGGCAGGGCGCCGGCGATCCGGCCGACCCGCCGCGCGCGCAGCTCCCGCGGGAGCCGGCGGCCCGGACCGGGGCGCAGGACGGGTCGGAAGTGCCGGAACCGGCGGCGGGGTGACATGCGGGGGGGAGTATGACAGACGAGCGGGTGCAGGACTCGCAGCTCGACGCGATGTTCCGCACCTGCCAGTAAGCCTGCTGAGCAGTCTTCCCGGTCCGCCGCACCCGCGGGTTGACACGCCACACCCGCGGGTGCGGACCCTGCACCGGCCGGTGCAGACCTTTCACCCGCCGGTGCGACGGGTTCACCGGCGGGTGCGGCGGCTCCACCCGCTGGTGCAGCCGTCCAACCCGCGGGTAGATCGGCTCCGGTTTCGGGTCTGATGCTACGATGCGGGCATGCGTTCCCTCCCGGATCAGATCGCCCGCCTCGCGGAGCCGGTTCCGGGGATCTCGGCCCTGGTTGCGTTCGGCTCGCGGGCGTCGGGATCTCCGCGGCCGGACAGCGATCTGGACGTGGCGGTCCTGCCGGACTCCTCGGATCCGCAGGCGAGGCGCAGTCTTCAATCGCAGCTCGCGGTGGCTCTCGCCGATCTGGCTCCCGGCGGGAGGGTTGACGTGGTGCTGATGGACGAAGCTCCCGATCTTCTTCGGCAACGGATTCTGGAGACAGGGCAGCTGTTGATCTGCCGGAACCCTGCAGCCTTCCACGATCTGCGGGTACGCACGATGCGCGAGTACGGCGACCGGGAGTGGGTGCGGCAGCTCATGCGCACGGCCCAGCGCCGCCGTCTGGAACGGGGGGAACCCAGTGGTCGATCGGGACGCGCTCTCGAGTCGCTTGGACGCGTTGGAAAGCTACCTCGCTGAGCTGCGCTCCTTTGAGCGCTACAGCCGCGAGGAGTTCGTCCGCGAGTCCGCTCTCCATCATCTTGCGGAAAGATTTCTGCACTTATCCTGCGAGTGCGTGCTGGATATCGCTCACCACGTCATTGCAGAGCAGGGTTACCGCCAGGCTACGACCTACAAAGATGCCATGGAGGTGCTGAGCGAAGAGGGTGTCATCGACGCCCGTCTTGGCGAGCGCCTGAAGGGCTGGATGGGCTTTCGCAACGTGCTGGTCCACTTCTACCTGGACATCGATCACGGTCGGTCCTATGACGCTCTCCGCGAGGCCGGAGAGTTGGAAGAGTTTGCAGTCGCCATGGCTCGTCTTCTCGGTGACTGACCCCCCTGGCGGGTTAACATGGCGGAGAGCCGTCCGCCATGTCCGAACCCACGCCAACCGAGCCGCCTGTCCGGCCCCGCCGTAAGCGCATCCGTCGCGCTGCCCTGATCGTTGCGGTGCTGGCCGTCCTGCTTCCGCTCGTCGTCGCCGTGATCGTGCTCGTGGGCCTGCAGTCGGCTCGCTCCCGGCAGTGGGTGCTCGGCCAGATCCAGGGGTTGGCGAAGGAGAGCGGGGTCGAGCTGAAGGTCGAGGACTTCGACGCGCTCTGGGGCGGGCGGTTCATCCTGCGCAACGTCGAGGTTCGGGCGGTCCCGGAGGCGCGGCCGGTCCTCACGATCCGGCGGGTCAAGATCGAGATGGATCTGCTGACTCTCCGGAAGCCGGTGCGCGTGATCCGCGTGCTGGAGCTCACCGGCGCCCGGCTCGACCTGGCGGCGCCGCTCCCGACCTTCCCCGAATCGGACCCTAACGCCCCGCCCGGCTTCGAGATCCGGCGGCTGGTCCTCGGCAAGAGCACGATCGTCGGTCCTCCCCCCGAGCCGCCGCTCTCGGACTGGGTTCGGAGCTGGCAGATCGACCGGATCGAGGGTGGCGGCTCGTACGAAGGCGGGGTCTGGGACGTGAGCGTCGAGAGCTCCCGCGCCCGGGTGGAGCGCCCCGGGTTCCCGCCCCTGGTCCTGCGCACCTCTGTTCAGGCCCTGGCTCCGGACGGCAAGCCGGTCCAGATCCAGCGGCTCCAGGCAGTCGGCGACGGTCTCCGCCTGACCGGGTCCGGCACGATGGGCCTGGAAGAGGGAGATCCTCTCTCGGCCAGCTATGACGCGCTCGTCGCGCCCCGGCTCCTGGTGGCCGGAGCTCCACCCGGCGGGAGCGTCCGGGCACGGGGAAGTCTTCGCCTTCCAGACGCAACCGGCAAGGTGGCAGTCACCGCCCGGGACGTTCCGGCGGAGGTGCTGCGGCCGTACGTGGAGCCCAACTTGTTTCGGGATCTCGCGCTGGCCGGGACGGTTGCCGAGGCGCAGGCCGACCTGATCCTCGGTCCGGGCACCCTCGCGAGGGTTGCCGGGAAGGGAGACGCCGTATGGAGAGGGAAGGACCGCGAGCTGGTCCGCCTGGACTTCGAAGTGGAGCCCGGCACGGGGGACGCCGTCCGTCTGACCGCCGAAGGAGATCTCCTTCCCGGCTCGCCCGGAAGCCGGCATATCCAGGGGACGGTCACGGCGGACGGATCTGCCGTGACCGCGGAGCAGGTCCGGGCCGAGGTGAAGCTTCCGGACGTTCGAGTCGCCCTCGCGGAGATTCGCAAGCTCTGGCCGCGCCTGGTCCCAGCCGTGCCGGAAGGGGTTTCGGTCCAGGGGAGCCTGGACGCCGACGTCCGGCTCTCGGGAAATCTGAGCTCGCCGCTCGCCAAGATCGCCGCGACCTGGCTGCCCGAGCCGGGCTCCAGGGTCAAGGTCCAGGCGGACGGGCGACCTGCGACCTTGGCTGGGTCGCTGAAGGCGGAGGTCGAGAATCTTTCTCTGGGACTGGTCGGCTCCCAGGGAATCCTCTCCGGGACCATCGATCTCTCCGGCTCGCCGCGCTCCTACCGGACCCGGGCCGACGCAGAGATCGTCCAGGCCTCCTATCCCCCCTACCTGGAAAGTCTGGAGACCGGGCGGGTTCTGGCGGAAGGGTCGCTCTCGC
>JANOCF010000682.1:0-2849 GCA_031412055.1 Holophagales bacterium
GAGGACGCCGGCGCGGTCGGAGCGGGTGGTTGCGAGCTCGAGCTGTCGGAGGGCTTCGTCGCGCTCCTTGCGCAGCGTCCGGAGGTCGAGCTCCAGCCCTTCGAGCTTGGCCTGGGAGGCCCGCCGCTCGTTCTCGACGGAGTCCTCCAATTGGGCAAGCTCGATGCGCGCCTTCTTCGCTTCGGTCTCCGAGGCCTTGAGGGTCTGCTCGGAGACGAGGCCATCGACGCGAAGCTTGCGGTTCTGCTCGGCCCGATATTCGGAGGTCTCCGAGTCGAGCCGTCCGGACTCGATGCGTCCGCGGAGCTCGCGGAGGCTCTTCTCCAAGGCGAGCCGGACCTGCTGCTGCTCGTTGGCCTTGCGCGACAGGTTGTCCTCGATGGTTTCGAGGCGGAGGCGTTGCGGAGAGGTATCCAGCCGGAGGATCTCGTCGCCGGCGCGCACCGTCTCGCCCGGCCGCTTGAGGATCTTTTCGACCCGCGCATCGACCGGGCTCGACAGCACGCTCTCGAAAGCGGGGATGACGCTCCCCGACGCTTCGATGACTCCTTCGACAGGTCCACGGTCCACCTTGCCCGTCCGGATCCGGTCGCGCTCGATCGAAGGCCGGAGCCAGGCGGGCAGGAGTGCGAGAACGACAGCGATCAGTCCCAGGGTGCCAACTCCCCAGGCAATCCGGCGCCCGGTCCGGCGCCGCTGAACGCTCACATCCAGTTCACGATCCATGTTCAATCTCCCTCGGTCGGAGACCAGGAATAGCATGGGCCGTGCCAGAGGCTAAGTCGTTGAAATTGCGTGGCTTGAATAAAATCAGGCGGTCACGGGAGTGTTCGCGTCCGGGCGGGGTGTCCGGAAACGGACGGTGGGCTCGTCGCGGCCCCTCCGTCTCTCTATAATCAGCAGGGAGGTTTGCCGATGACTATCCATGAGATTTTGAGGGACATCCATTCGCTCGAAGAAGAGTTGCTCGACTTCGAGCGCAAGTACGGATTGCGATCGGAGACCTTCTACACCGCGTACAGCAGCGGGGAGGAGCCCGAGGACGACCGCTGGGTCCTGGACTTCAGCGAATGGGCCAGCGTCTACCGGACATGGCTTGCCCGACAGGCCGAGTACCGGAATGAGATCCAGCGAATCCAGGGCAAGGCGCCCAGCCTGGAGGGACTCATCCGGGTGGTCGCGTGACCGATCCGCTCCGTACACCCGAAGACTACGAGCTCTTCCTCTACACCCTGGCCGAGCGTTTTCCTTCGGTACGACGCTCCACCTTGACTCTGGTTCGGCGAGGCCACTCGCTCGCACGGGTCTCTGGCGAGATCCACTTCGATCATGGCATCCGACTGGTGGTCCTGGAGCGATTGACGTTCGATCGCCTGCCGGTGTTGATCGAGAGCTACGGCTATGAAGTCTGGCAAGGTGAGGAGAAGCTTTACTGGTACGACCCGCAGCCACATCCGAACGATCCCAGTCTGCAGAGCACTCATCCTCACCACAAGCACGTGCCGCCAGACATCAAACACAACCGAATACCGGCGCCGAATATGAGCTTCAACCGCCCGAATCTCCCAGGATTGATTCAGGAGATCGAGGATCTGGCCAAGAATTGAGCCGGTCCTAGCTCTAGATCCGCTCCAGCTCCCGCACCGTTCGCTCGTTCTCCACGTTCCCGGTGTTGAGCGTCGTGGCCGGCTCGAAGAGGAGCACGTGGACCTCCTCTTCCGCGACGGGCCGGTGCTCGACGCCCCGGGGCACCACCAGAAACTCGCCCTCTTCCAGCCAGACGTCCCCATCGCGGAGCTCCATCCGGAAGCGCCCCTTCACCACCAGGAACAGCTCGTCCTCGTCGTCGTGGTGATGCCAGTGGAACGGTCCCTGAAACTTGACCAGCTTCACCTGCTGGCCGTTCAACTCGCCCACGACCTTGGGGCTCCAGTGGTCCGCGAACGACGCAAGCTTCTGCAGCAGATTGACCTTGTCCATGGGCGGATGCTATCAGGGCGGAGCGATATGATGGCGCCATGATCGAGCTGATCTGCACCAGGACCTGAGGCACCTGCCGCAAGGCGGTCGCCTTGCTGGACGAGAAGAAAATCGAATACCGCTACCGGGAATACACCCGCGAGCCGCTGTCCGAAGAGGAGATCCGGGACGTACTGCGCAAGCTCGGACTCCGTGCGCGGGATGTCTTGAGGAAGAACGACCGCTTCACGGGCGACGAGCCCGAGAACGAGCTGATCGCCGCCATGGCGGGCCAGCCCACCCTGCTGCAGCGGCCCATCGGCGTGCTGGGAGGAAAGGCTGTGATCGGCAGGCCGCCAGAACGGCTTCTGGAGCTGACGGGGGATCGATGAGCGAGACGCCAAGGGGACACGTGGAGCCCATCTCCGTGCGATGGGGAGACATGGATTCCATGGGCCACGTCAACAACGCCAGGTACTTCACCTACTGCGAGTCGGCCCGGATGAGCTACTTCGCGGCCATCCGCATGTTCGATCACCGCGAAAGCGAGAAGCAAGGCCCCGCCCTCGCCGCCGCTCACCTCAACTTCCGCAAGCAGGTGCGCTACCCCGCCGAGCTCGAGGTCCTCACCCGTGTGTCCGAGATCGGCCGGAGCAGCTTCCGCATGGAGTACGAGATCCTCGACCGCGACTCCGCCGAGCGCGTGGCCGACGGCCACGGCGTCATCGTGTGGGTCGATTACGCCACGGGCCGCTCGAACCCGATTCCCGAGAGTTTGCGCAAGGCGATCCGCCATTACGAGGAAAACGGCGTACAATAGCGGAACGTCGGGCATGTCGTATGACGACGGAGTACGGGATCAGCGAGGGGGTTCATGGCAACCAGGGCCG
>JANOCF010000683.1:0-8569 GCA_031412055.1 Holophagales bacterium
TGTCGGCGAAGGACCGGACGTGCAGTTGATAGATCACCACATCACGGAACCAGTCCAGCGTGCCCGTGTCGTGGATGGCGGTCATGGTGCGGCCTTTCGGTCGAGCGGACGGAGGGCGAAGACGTGCGCCGGATGATCCCACGGGTCGAGCCGGACGAAATTGTCGGGGCCGTGCCATTCGTACACGGCCCCGGTGAGCAGATCACGAGCCTCGTACCGTTCGTCCCATTCGAAGCCGATCTCGGGCAGTTCGATCCGGACGTTGGACTCCTGCGCGTTCCAATGGTCGGTGTTGACGATCACCAGGATCGGGTCCTCCCCCTGAGGCGGGATCAACACCTCCCCGGGCACAGCGTGCACGGTCACCTGCGGGGCGTCTCCCGCGGCCCTCGCGGCCTGGACAGGGAAGACCAGCAGGAGCAACGCCAATGCGGATAGGGCGTGTCGACGCATTCCTCTATTTTCGATGATTTTGCACGGAAGAGCTACGTCACCCAGCCCGCCAGCACCATCAGGCCGATCAGCCCGGGACCGTGGACCAGGAGGGCGGCCAGGAAGAGCCACGCGAGGTCGCGGGGACGCAACCAGCTCCCCTGCAGGGCGCGGCGGAAGAGGTAGACCGAGAACGGCAGGACCACCAGCAGCCCCGTGACCAGACCAGGGACATAGCCGCGGATCCACACCGCCTGGGCCGCGTGATAGAGCACGTTGACAAGCATCACCATCTGCGTGCCCAGGACCAGAAAAAAAGCCCGGCTTCGCCGTTCGAGCGGGCCCGAGCTCGCGAAGAGCCCGGCAGCGCCGGTCACCACCCCCAGCACCAGTAGGAGCTGTCCCTGGCTGACCAAGGGGAGGAGACCCGAGAGGAACGGCGGGACCAGGCTCTCCAGGCGACCCCGGAATCGCACCAGTGTGAGCGCCTCCTCCACGTGGTGCATCGTCACGAGCAGCGGCACCAGCCAGAGGAGATATCTCCTCCCCAGCCGGTGTTGCCGGCGTTGGCTGCCTCCCATGGCTCCGGCAGTCCCCGGCTCCTTCCGGCGATGGAGCTGCGCCATGGCGTAGACCTGCGCTCGCTGCAGAGTGCCCCGCTCCCAGCTCTCCGGCGTCGGCTCATCCAGGTTCAGGAACGAGCCGGACGCGCTGTCGAACGCCGCCCAGCCGTTGCGCTTGCACAGGCTGACGATCAGCGGCGTCGGATCGCCCATCCCGCTCACGTGCAGGGCAAAAGAGTCCACCACGCCATGGGACGGGAGCACGACCTCGATGTCGCAGCTCCGGCTCTCGTAGTGCCCCCGCACCGGCCCCGCCCAGTCGATGCCCGGCAGGGTCCGGCTCACCGCCCGGCGGATGTCGTCCGCCAGCCCCAGCGGCCTGAGCTGCGGCCGCTCCTCCGCCGACGAGGGCTCCGGATGGAGGATCAGGACATCCCAGCTCACGCCTGGAAGTTCGGGTTCTCGATGATCCCGAAGGCGTTGCCGAACGGATCGAGGACGGACGCCACCTTGATGCCGCCTCCTACGTCCTGTAGCGGGCGGTGCTCCCGCGCGCCCAGAGAGAGCAGGCGCTCCAACTCGCGGGCGGCGTCTTCCACGCCCCAGTAGGCCAGAGCCCCGTCGGCGCCCGGCTTCGACTGGCTGTCCGGGTCGAGGCCGAGCTCGAATCCGCCCACGTTGAAGCCGACGTAGAACGGCTCGTCGAAGTACGGCGGGAAGCCCAGGACGCGGCTGTACCAATCCTTGGCGGCCTGAAGGTCGTGGGCGGGATAGAGAACGGTGCGAAGTCCGAGAAAAGGTCTGCTGTCCATGAAAGTCCCCCGGGCCCGAAGATGGACCCGGGAGAGCTTATACCGTCCGGCAGAAAGCTCCAGCCGATTCGTAATGCCGGCCGTAAGGTTGACCCGGCAGAATGACCTCACTCTCCGGTTGGAAAACAAGTTGGCAAGGCGCGGTGCCGGTCCCCGAAAGGGGGCCGGCGCCAGCCGAAGGCAGGGGCCTCAGGTCTCGGGCGTCTCGGCGGGATCGGGCTGGTTGCCGGTCTGGAGCGCCACGATCAGCACTCCGGCCGTGATCGCCACGTCCGCGAGGTTGAAGATGCCGGTCCGGAACGTGCCGACCCCGATGCTGACGAAGTCCACGACGGTGCCGTCGTAGGCCACGCGGTCGATCAGGTTCCCCACCGCGCCGCCGGTCAGCAGAGCGAGGCCGAGCGAGCCCGCCGGGGAGTGCCGTCCCCAGGCCATGGTCACGAGCAACCCGGCCACGATGAGGCTGGTCCCGCCGACAAAGAGCAACGATCGCAGGTGCTCCGGCAGGGACGCCCCGAGGCTGAGGAAGGCGCCCTGGTTCTCCGCGTACTGGAAGCGCACCGCGCCGCCGAGCAGGGAGATGCTCCCGATCCGGGTGAGCGACTCGCGCGCCAGGGCCTTGGCTGCCTGGTCGCACCCGATGCACGAGAGCATGACGAGAGCGAGCACGGCGAGTCTCCAGCGGGGTTTCATGAGCTGGCTTGAAAGTGTACTCGAAAGGACCCAAGGAAGTCCTTCAGCTCTTTTTCACCCGCTCCCCCGGTCCAACCAGCGCGATCTCCTCTTTGCGGCCATCTTTGCCGACTCTCGCGCCCTCCTCCACCTCGGCACGGTCGTCGACGATGGCCCGCTTCACCGACGCGCCGGACCGCACGATCACGTCGTAGAGCATCACCGAGTCGCGCACCTCCGCCCCCTCCTCCACCACCACTCCGGGCGCCAGGACCGACCGGACCACCTTGCCCGAGATCCGGCAGCCTGGAGAGACCAGGCTCCCCTCGATCCGCGCTGAAGCCTCGATCCGGGCCGGCAGACGCCAGGTGCCGTAGCTGAGGATCGGCCACTCGGGATCATCCAGATGGAGGCCCGGCCTGTCATCCAGGAGGTCCATGTGGCCCTGCCAGTAGCTTTCGATGACGCCGACGTCCCGCCAGTAGCTCTCCAGGCGGTGCTCCCAGGCGTTGCCGTCCCGCACCAGGGAGGGGATCAGCTCGTGCCCGAAGTCCTGGAGCGACTCCCCTTCCTTGGTGTCCTCGGCGAGCTTCTCCAGGGTGTCGAGCAGCTTGCGCGTGCCGTAGACGAAGATCTCGGCGGTGACGAGGTCGGTGCGCGGCTCTTCGGGCTTGTACTCGAAGCCGGTCAACCGGCCTTCGCCGTCCACCTCGACGACGCCGAAGCGGCCGGCCTCCTCGCGAGGGACACGGGTGGTCACGAGGGTGACGTCGGCCTGGCGCTCGCGGTGGCGCTCCACGACCTCGTTGAAGTCGAGCTTGTAGATGTGGTCGGCGCTGAGAACGAGAAGCAGCTCGGGGTCGAGCTCGCGGATGAACGCTCGATGGCGGTAGATGGCGTCGGTGTTGCCCTGGGAGAAGCCGCCTTCGTCGCCGTCCCGGCGCTGGTAGGGCGGGAGAACCTGCAGGCCGCCATAGGTGCGGTCGAGGTCCCAGGGGCGGCCGTTGGCCAGGTGGTCGTTGAGGGAGTGAGGCTCGTACTGCTCGACGATCCAGACGTCCTGGATGCCGCTGTGAACGCAGTTGCTGAGGGAGAAGTCGATGAGGCGGTAGACCCCGGCGAAGGGGAGCGCCGGCTTGGCCCGGCGCTCGGTGAGCACTCCCATCCGCCCGCCTTGTCCCCCCGCCAGAATGATCGCTAGAACCTTGGTACGCGGCATACCCCGCGTGCTTGCGAGATCCGGGCCGATCGAGTCACACCGCGGGCTTGACTCCGATCTCGGCATACAGCTTCGCCGGGTCGTAGACCACGCCATCCTTTACCGTCAGCACGACCCGCCGGATGTTGCGGATGTCGGCGGTCGGATCGCCGTCGACCAGGATTACATCGGCCAGCTTGCCGGGAGCGACGGTGCCGAGGTCCTTGTCCCTCTTCATGACCCGGGCCGGCACCAGGGTGGCGCTGCGCAGCGCGTCGACGGCGGGGATGCCGGCCTCCACGTAGAGCTCCAGCTCGCGGTGCAGGTTGAACCCCGCCATGCCGTCGGTGCCGGCCACGATGGGGATCCCCTTGTCGTAAACGGCCTTGACCATCGCCTTCATGGCGTCGTAGGCCCGGAGGTAGCGCTCCTCCATCCCCTTCGGAGCCAGGCCGCCGTTCAGCAGGCCGCGCTGCACCTGGGTCGGGAGCCGGCCGAACACCGCGGCGTGGGTCCGGGAGACCATGCCGGCGCGGCTGGTAAACGTCCCCTCGAAGGCCACAAGGGTGGGATCGGTTACCGTCCCCTTCTCCTTGAGCAGGTTCAGGAAGGACTGCACTTTCTCGGACCCAAGGTCGAGATCGGGCCCCTTCTCGCCCACCGAGTGGAAGCGCGCGGGCGTGCGGGTGTCGATTCCCTCGAAGAAATTCAGGAAGAGGAAGTTGACGTGCTGGAGCTCCGCGAAGCCGGCGCGCACCGCCTGCTCGGCGGTCATGCCGTTCGGGACATGGCCGCTCACCCGCATCCCCTTGGCATGGGCCCGTTCGATGATGGCCGGCACCAGCTTGACGTCGAGAGAGTTGTAGAGCTTGACCTGCTCGTAGCCCAGCTCCGCGTAGCGGTCCACGGCCGCGAGGGACTCTTCCGGGGTGTCCACCAGCACCTTGGTGGGACCGGCGAAGGGGCCGGGGCCGTCGATGAAGCCGACCGGGATCACCCGCGGCCCCACGACGTCGCCCGCGTCGAAGCGGCGCTGCAGATCGAGGAGGAAGTCGATGTCGTTGGCCAGGTCGCGGGCCGTGGTGACGCCGGCGGCCAGGTCGAGCAGACCGTACAGAGCCGTCAGATGGGTGTGCATGTCCCAGAGGCCGGGCATCAGCGTCTTGCCGGCCGCGTCAATCACCTCGGCGCCCGCCGGAACCTGGACGTCGCCGTCTCTGCCCACAGCCTGAATGCGGTTGCCCGAGATCACGACGGTGGTGCCCGGAGTGGTCTTGCCGGTCTCCGGATCGAACAGCCGGGCGTTGCGGAAGACGAGGGCGCCCTGGGGACGGCGGGCCATGCGGACGGCACGGTCCTTCTCCATCTGGTCTTCCCGCGCGGCCTGGATCTCCCGCAGCTTCGGCAGGGAATCCTGCCAGCCGTCCACGGCGATCCTCGCCCAGCCGTCGTCGGTGGCGAAGTAGTCCGTCTTCTCGTCGAGCCACACGAAGACGGGAGTGAAGCCGAGGCCGGAGATCTCGTAGAGGTCGACCTTGCGCTTCTTCTCCCCCGCCTCGGCCTCGGCGGAGGCGACCTTCGCGATCTTCGCCTGGCCTGACGGCATCATGGGGAGGGTCTGGCCCGGAGCGGACAGGAGCGCCCGTGCCATCAGCTCGATCTCCTGGGGCGCGCCGTTGATCGTCAGGTAGACGGAGGGGCCGGAGACGGGCGACGGCTCCCGCGTGTCCGTGGCATTGCGCCAGGAGACCTTGCCGTCGCGGAGCTCGTAGCGCTCGTCGACCGGGTTCTGCCAGTAATCGATCCCTGTAATCTCGTAAAGGACCGGGACCCCTTTCTCGTCGAGCACGGCGCGCTGCTCGATCTTGGGCCCGCGGCCGCGGTCCTTGTACTCGAAGGTGTAGCGCCGCTCACGCTCGCTGACGGCCCGCGTCACGGCCGAGCCCGATGTGTTGCCTCCGTAGTCGATGAAGTAGCGCACCTCGGCAGGCGGCTTCGGGCTGGCGGCGTAAAGGGGCTGGAGTGCGAGGCACGGCAGGGCAAGGAACAGCAGAAGCTTCCCGTTCATCATGTCTCCAGGGATGTCATACAACCGGTAGATGTCTACACGACAACCGGGCTGAAGTTTACGCCCCTGGAGGGAATTGAGGAAGCGGCGGCGTCACCCCTTGAGCCGCCGGGCCAGGACCTCCGCCCGCTGGCTGTTCTGAGCGGACGGCGGTGCCATCTCGTGAGGCGCCACGGACGAGAGCTTCAGCTCCCTCGCCGCGGGGGGAAGGCTCTTGTCGTGGACCACGTCCCAGGTCTGGCTGACCACGATCGCCTCAAGGTTCTCAAGCCGGTCTTCCAGGGCCCGCTCCCGTGTGCGAAGCTCAGCCACCAGCTTCTCGAGCTGCTCGTTCGAGCTGCCGAGATGCCGCTGCTGCCTCTTGAACAGGACGATCTCCCTCAGCGTCTTCATGCCGATCGCGAAGATCGGAATCAGGACCCAGACCATCCCCATCGGGATTTCCAGCATCGCAGCCTCCTTCCGGATCATTGTACGGCCGGTTTACTTCGCCGGCTTGACGCCGATCTCCTTGTACAGGTCCGCCGGCCAGTAGAGCACACCGTCCTTGATCGTCAGCCTCACCTTTCGGATGTTGCGGATGTCGACCGTCGGATCGCCGTCGATCAGGATCATGTCGGCCAGCTTGCCGGGAGCGATGGTGCCGAAGTCCTTGTCCATCTTCATCACCCGCGCCGGCACGATGGTGGCGCTGCGCAGCGCGTCCACGGCCGGAATGCCCGCCTCGACGTAGAGCTCCAGTTCGCGGTGCAGGGAGAAGCCGGCAATGTTGTCGGTGCCGGCCACGATCGGGATCCCCTTGTCGTGGAGGGCCTTGACCATGGCTTTCATGACGCCATAGCCCTTTTCGTAGCGCTCCTCCATCCCCTTGGGGGCCATCCCGCCGGCCAGCAGACCACGCTGGACCTGCGGAGGCAGGCGGTCGGCCACCGAGGCGAAGGTCCTGCTGATCACGCCCGGCCGGTCGAGGAACATCCCTTCAAAGGCAACCAGGGTGGGATCGGAAACCGTGCCCCGCTCCTTGAGCAGGTCGAGGAAGGCCTGCACCTTCGGGGATTTGAGGTCGACCTCGGTGCCCCTCTCTCCGATCGTGTGGAAGCGGGCCGGGGTGCGGGTGTCGATCCCGTCAAAGAAGTTGAGGAGCAGCATGTTGGAGTGCTGGATCTCGTCGAAGCCGGCGCGCACCGCCTGCTCGGCGCTCATGCCGTTCGGGACGTGACCGCTCACGCGTATCCCCTTGGCGTGCGCCCGCTCGACGATGGCCGGCACCAGCTTGGGGTCGAGGGAGCTGTAGAGCTTGACCTGGACGTAGCCCAGGTTGGCGTAGTTGTCCACCGCCACGAGAGCCTCTTCCAGGGTATCGACCAGGACCTTGGTCGGACCGGCGTAGGGGCCGGGGCCGTCGATGAAGCCGGCCATGACCACCCGCGTGCCCAGCAGCTTGCCCTCGTCGATGCGGCGGCGCAGATCGAGCAGGAAGTCGGTGTCGTTGGCCAGGTCGCGGACCGTGGTCACCCCCGCCGCCAGGTTGAACAGGCCGTCGAGGGGGCTGAGATGTCCATGGGAGTCCCAGAGGCCGGGCATGAGCGTCTGGCCGGTGCCGGTCATCACCGCGGATTCTTTCGGGACCTGGACCTCGTCGTCCGGGCCGACCGCCACGATACGGTTGCCGGAGATCACCACCGTGGTAGCCGGGAAGACCTTGCCGCTTTCGGGGTCGAACAGGTTGACGTTCCGGATCACGAAGGTTTTCCTGGGCCGCTCCGAGAGCCGGGCCGCCTGGTCCTTCTCCAGCTTCTTCTCCTGCGTGTCCTGCAGCGGCTTGAGCTGCGGCAGCACGCCCTCCCAGCCTTCCCGGGCGATCTTCATCCATCCCTGGTCGACGGCGAAGAGGCGCCGATCCTCGTCGAGCCAGAAGTAGCTCGGGCTGAAGCCGAGGCCGGAGATCGAGTAGAGGCCGACCTTCTGCGAGCGGCCGCCCGCCTCCACCTCCAACGAGCCGGCCGGGTCGATCCGGGCCTCCCCGGTCGGAAGCATGGGGAGGGTGCGGTTCGGAGCCGCGAGCAGGGCTCGGGCGAGCAGCTCGGTCTCCTGCGGGGTGCCGTTCATGACGAGGTAGTAGGCGGGACCGGAGACGGTCAGCCCTGCCTGCTTTTCAGAAGCGTTGTGCCAAACGGCCTTGCCGCCCTTGAAACCGCCCTTGAGCTCGAAGCGCTCGTCCACCGGATTCTTCCAGTAGTCGATGCCGGTGACCTCGAAAAGGACGGGAATACCGCGCTCGTCCACCACCACGCGCTGCTCGATCCTGGGGCCTCGCCCGCGGTCGTTGAACTCAAAGGTGTAGCGCCAGTCGCGGTCTCCGGCGAGGCGCGACACCGCGGTACCGGCCTTGTTGCCACCGAAGTCGATCGAATAACGGATCTCCTCGGCAGGAGTATCGGCGGCATGCGCGAGAGAAGCGACGAGGCAGGGCAGGGCAAGGAAGAGAAGAAGCGTCTTCCGATTCATCGTGTCTCCCCGGGAGGTTTCATGAAATGGGCACACCCCCGCCCGGCGGGGGTGACTCAATTCACATTACGTCAAAAGACGCGGGAAGTTTAACGCCCCAGGCGGGAGCGAAGGAACCGGTCGAGGGGAAGCTCGCCCCTGCGGGTCACGGGGACGGTGATCGACCCGAGCACGGGGACCGCGAACCGGAAGTCCGCCTGGATCTCGTAGCTGGGGCTGTCGTCGCCGTCCTGGGTTTCCAGACCGCGCAGCAGGTCGACATAGCGGATCCTGACCGGCAGGTCCACCCGGCTTTCGGACCTTGCCGCGATCTGGG
>JANOCF010000684.1:0-2891 GCA_031412055.1 Holophagales bacterium
TGACGATCACCCTGCTGGTCCCTCCCCGGGGCTCCCAGGAGCGCAAGGTGCTCCTGGACAAGATCTACCAGCGGCGAAGCGAAGGCCAGTACCAGCACCACTGGATCAACAAGCTGTTCGGCGACGGTGCCCGGAGCGCCCCGAAGACCGGGGGCTCGCCCAAGATGCTGGCGAGCCTCGTGCGCGAGATCCCGGGCGCCATCACGCTGATCCCGGCCGACCAAATCCCCAAGGGAGTCAAAGTGCTCCGCATTGACGGCAAACAGCCGGGCGAAGTCGGATACCCGCTGGCGCCCCCCGGTTGAATCCGATGGCAAGGAAGACGCGATTATTCGGGGCGTGGCTGGCGATTCTGGGGTTCTTCGCCCTCAATCTGGGTCTTCACCAATGGGCCAACCTTTCCCGGGTCGAAGGGCTCGCCGACCTGCGGGAGGCCATCGATCGTCAGCTCCTGATGTCTTCCATCCAGCGGCGCCTGAACGACGCCCATCGGGAGATCGCTCTGCTCGCGGGAGTGCTGGGTGAAGAGGGGCCCTTCCCCGTAAGCCCGGACGCCAGGCAGGAGTTCGCTGCCCGGCTGGCGCGGATCGCGGCCGATACCGAAGGGATGCGGACTCTCCCCGGCGGCGCGACTCCGACGGCCGGCCGCTTTGCCGCCGCCTTCGCGAGCCTCCGCGCCTCCTGGTTGAGAGCCTACACGCGCTTCGGCGTCGACGACGAGCGCGCCATCGCGGAGCTGTCGTTGCGCTCGGACCCCCTCAGCGCCGAGGTCCTGACCCGGCTCCTGCCGCAGTTGGAGAGGGAAGAGAGGCAGCGCGTCGAGCGCGCGACCGAGGAAATGCACCGGATCTCCCGGCTCACCAATCTGGTGACGATCCTGGTCTTCGTGCTGTCGACGATCGTCGTGACTCTCGTCGCCGTCAGCGTCTCGCGGTTCCTGGTCGAAGTGAACCGGGAGCTGGAGGGACGGGTTTGGGAGAGGACGCGGGAGCTCGAGCAGGAGATCCAGGAGCGGCGCAAGATCGAGGACCAGCTCATCCATGACGCCTTCCACGACTCGCTGACCGGTCTGGCCAACCGTGCCCTCTTCCTGGACCGCCTGGGGCTTTCGCTGAGCAGGGCGAAGCGGCGCGACCAGTTCCATTTCGCGGTCCTCTTCCTGGACTTCGACCGGTTCAAGCTGATCAACGACAGCCTCGGACACCTCTGCGGCGATCGGGCGCTCGTCGCGATCGCGGACCGGCTGGGGTCCTGCGTCCGCTCCGGCGACACGGTCGCCCGGCTCGGCGGCGACGAGTTCGCGATCCTGCTGGACGACGTCCGGAGCCCGGTGGACGTCGAAAGGCTCACGCATCAGATCGAAGAGAAGCTGTCCACTCCTTTCCAGGTCGATGGCAACGAGCTCTTCGTCAGCGCGAGCATCGGCATCGCGTTCGGCTCCGCGGGCTATGGCAAGCCGGAGGAGCTCCTGCGCGACGCCGACACCGCCATGTACCGGGCCAAGACTCTGGGCAGGGCGCGGCACGAGGTGTTCAACGAGGCGCTCCACCTGGAGGCGATGGACCGTCTGCGGCTCGAAACCGATCTGCGGCGCGCGGTTCAGGACGAGAGCTTCGGCGTCCAGTACCAGCCGATCGTCTGCCTGGTGACCGGCAAGGTGATCGGGCTCGAAGCCCTGGTGCGCTGGCGCCACCCGGTCTGGGGCCTCGTCCCTCCCGACCAGTTCATCCAGGTGGCCGAAGAGACCGGCCTGATCCTCCCCATCGGCCGCTGGGTGCTCTCCGAAGCCTGCGAGAAGATGCACAAGTGGCAGATGGATCACCCGTCCGATCCACCGCTGGCGATCAACGTGAACCTGTCGCGGCGCCAGCTCCTGCAGGCCGATCTCCTCGAGCAGATCCGCCTGATCCTGGCGCGGACGGAGCTGCCGGCCGAGAGCCTCCGGCTCGAGATCACGGAGAGCGCCATCCTCGAAAACCCCGAGGGGGCGGTGGAGTTCCTGAATCATCTCAAGTCGCTGAAGATCGGTCTGTGCGTCGACGACTTTGGGACCGGCTACTCCTCCCTGAGCTCGCTGCAGCAGTTCCCGGTCAACATCCTCAAGATCGACCGCTCGTTCATCCGCGGCATGGGGCTGGAGGGCGAGAAGGACGAGATCGTCCGCGCCGTCGTCGGACTGGCGCACAGCCTCCGGATGCAAGTTGTGGCCGAGGGGGTCGAGACAGAGGGGCAGCTCGCGAGCCTGCGGGCCATGGACTGCGACTTCGGCCAGGGATACCTGCTGTGCCGGGCTCTCGACGCGGATGCGGTCGATCGCCTCCTGGACCGTGCCGAGCTCTGGGGCTGCGCCGCCTCGGAGCGCGAAGCCGCCGGCCTCCCCGTTTAACAATCCCCCCGTTCATCGCAGCTCCTGCCTGCCCAGGCTCCTTCCGGAGCTTCTCTTCCTGTTCTCCTGTAACTTTTCAAATCCTCCCTCGCCCAACCGCTGTAGCCGCACAGAGTGTGCGGACACTCAACGAGATCCAACATGGATATTCAAGCCAACGGAGCACCACCGCTCAACCAGGTCATCACCCAGATGCTGGGACATCTGGAAGGCGAGGTCCAGCCCAACCGGGCGCGGCTCGCCAGCGTGCGGGAGCGCCCCGTGGGGCTGGCGAACTGGCGCGGCGTGGATGTCTTCGGCTCCATGGTCCCCGTTGCCCTCAAGGGCGGGCGGCTCGATGCGGGCGTGTTCTTCGAGATCACCCGCAACCTGCCGGACGACGCCGACACCGCGGCCCAGGAGCTGCACGGCAACCTGCTCGCCGCCCGCGACGGGCTGCGCGCGGTCGGGTTCCTCCGGATCGACGGTCCCGACTTCTCCCTCCCCGTGCAGGACCCGACGACCC
>JANOCF010000685.1:0-4838 GCA_031412055.1 Holophagales bacterium
GTTAAGGAGAGACTCCGGAAGCTGGGAAAGAGGCTTTCCCCCTTGCCCGCGACGCGAGGGTTGCTCCCCGTGAGCGCGCCGGCGTCTCGCCAGCTACGCCCTCTGGCTTCCCTTTCCCGTGTTCAGGAGATAAGGTCTCTCCCGTCGCGCAACACGGATACCAGCACTCATGGAGTACGGATGAAGAGACGATCCATCGCGGGAATCTGCCTTCTCCTTGGTATGGGCGCCTTCGGGCATGCGCAGACTCCGTCGCCTGCTCCATCAATGAAGGAGGCGGTCATGGCAAGTGCAAGCGGAACGTTCGAGGTCAAGATGGTCCCACAGGACGACAAGTCCGAGGATACGACCCTGGGCAGGATGTTGCTCGACAAGCAGTTCCACGGCGACCTCGAAGCGACTGGCAAGGGGCAGATGCTGACCGCCATGACGCCCGTGCAGGGCTCGGCCGGCTACGTCGCCATCGAGCGGGTCACCGGAACGCTCAAGGGGCGCAACGGCAGCTTCGCGCTCCAACACACGGGCACGATGACGCGCGGCACCCCCCAGCTTTCGATCACCGTGGTGCCGGACTCGGGCACCGGTCAGCTCGAAGGCATTACCGGCAGGATGGACATCAAGGTCGAGGGCGGCAAGCACTTCTACGAGTTCGAGTACACGCTGGCCGAGGTGCAGTGATCTAATCGCCGTGCTTCAGGATACGAGCGGGTTCCGCGTCTTCAGTTCCGGGAATCGCGTGAAATCGCGATCGGCTGACCAGAGCTCGGAAACTGCATTGCAGAGGCAAAGGGCGGCGATGCGGGCGTCGTGCACCTTAGGGCCGGTCACCTGCCCGGAGGCGAGCAATCTCCCGAGCACTGGCCAGTAACCCATGGTTTCGCTCAAGAGCAGGACGCTCGGGGACGCGAGTAGAGCCGTGACCTGCTCCAGCGCGCGAGGCAGTTCTGTCGGCGGGCGGTAGATCTGGGGATGGGTGGAGATGGCCAGGAACTCGTGCACGCACGGCCAGGGGATCGACCAGGGGACCGTACCCTCAATCAAAGTGCGTAAGACCCGCTGTGCCGGCTCGAACCAGGGCGAGTCGCGGCGATGGGCGTAGACCAGGAGGTTGGTGTCGACCGCGATCAAGCCCCGCGCCCCGCGTAAATCCGGTCGCGCAAGGATTCCCAAGTCCCCTCTTCGATCCCGGGAGCGAGACCCTCACCGGTGACGCTCAGGTCGGGCCATTGATAGGACACTCTGTGTTCCCTTCGCGCCAGGGCGGTCCTCAATCCTTCCTCGATCAGAGCGCGCAGCGTCGTTCCCTCGCGCTGGGCGACCTCCCGCGTGCGTGCGAACAGATCTTCGGAAATCTCAACGGTAGTCTTCATATGGGTCAACCATATCATCAATATGGGTTGGAAGGGAGCAGCGTGGCTAGCGCTCAGAAACGCTGGCTCGTCTGTGCCTGGCGCCCGCTATACTCCACCCTTATGCGAAGCCTCTGGAACGACGACGAAGCCGCGAGCTACCGGGGTGACCTGGGCCTGCGCGTCTATACCTCCCGCCTGCTGGGGCGAGACCGGTCGCTGGTGCTCCACGGCGGCGGCAACACGTCCGTCAAGATCCGCGAGCGCGACCTGTTCGGCGAGGAGGAGGACATCCTCTACGTCAAGGGGAGCGGCTGGGATCTGGAGACGATCGAGGAGGCGGGTTTCTCTCCCGTGCGGCTGAAGCCGGCCGTGCGCCTGGCATCGCTCGCCGAGCTGTCCGATCCCCAGATGGTCAACGAGCTGGTCACTCACATGACCCGCGCCTCGGCCCCGGTGCCGTCCGTCGAGACCATCCTCCACGCAGCGCTGCCCCACAGGTACGTGGACCACACCCATGCCGACGCGGTGGTGACCGTCACCAATACTCCGGGCGGCGAAGAGCGGGTGCGGGAGATCTACGGCGGTTCTGTGGTCGTCATCCCATACATCATGCCGGGGTTCGATCTCGCCCGGCTGTGCGCCGAGCGCTTCGCGGCCGAGGCCGGGCCGGACACGATCGGCATGGTCCTCCTGAACCACGGCATCTTCTCGTTCGCGGAGACCGCCCGGGAGTCCTACGAGCGGATGATCCACCTGGTGGATCTGGCCGAGCAGTACCTGCAGGCCCGGGGAGCCTGGAACCTGGGGCCGTGGACGGAGCTTGTTGATTCGCCAGCCCCTGTGGAGACGGCCCGGCTGCGGCAGGAGATCTCGCGGGCCGCGGGCACGCCCATGGTTCTCGTCTCCCGCAGCACCCCCCAGAGCCTCGCCTTCGCCCGCAGGGAAGACGCGGGGACGATCTCCCAGCAGGGGCCGGCCACGCCGGACCACGTGATCCGCACCAAGCCGGTCCCGATGTTCGGCCGCGATGTGGACGCCTTCGTCCAGGCCTACCGGTTGTACTTCGAGACCCAGGCTCGAAGCGCGAAGCAGCCCAAGACCATGCTCGATCCGGCGCCCCGGGTGATCGTCGACCCGGTCCTGGGGCTCGCCACGGCCGGGCGGACGGCCAAGGAGGCGGCCATCGCCGCCGAGATCTACGAGCACACCATGGAGATCATCGAGCGGGCTTCCCTCCTGGGCGGCTGGCGGGCGCTGCCGTCCAAAGACCTCTTCGACATGGAGTACT
The DNA here is from genome assembly GCA_031412055.1 of Holophagales bacterium. GTDB lineage: Bacteria > Acidobacteriota > Thermoanaerobaculia > Multivoradales > UBA5704 > DATMER01. The sequence continues at coordinate 2,641 of JANOCF010000685.1, forward strand.
GGGACCTCGAGCAGGCCAAGCTCCGCAAGGGAGGCAAGCCTCCGGCCCTGACCGGCGAGGTGGCCCTGGTCACGGGCGCGGCCTCGGGGATCGGCCGGGCCTGCGTGGACGCGCTCCTGGCCCGGGGAGCCGCAGTCGTAGGGCTGGACATCAACCCCGCGATCTCGTCGCTGCTGGACCGTCCCGACTTCCGGGGAGTGGTCTGCGACGTCACCCGGGAAGAGGACATCCGCCGCGCCGTGGCCGCCGGGGTGGAGGCGTTCGGCGGGCTCGACGTTCTGGTGCTGAACGCCGGGATCTTTCCGGAGAGCCGGCGCCTGTCCGACATGACCCTGGAGGAGTGGCGCCGGGTGACGTCCATCAATCTGGACTCCAACGTGGTCTTCCTCCGGGAGTGTCATCCGCTGCTCGCCCTGGCTCCTCGCGGCGGCCGGGTGGCGGTGATCGGCTCGAAGAATGTGGCCGCGCCCGGTCCCGGAGTGGCGGCCTACTCGGCCTCCAAGGCAGCGCTCAACCAGCTCGCCCGCGTCGCGGCGCTGGAGTGGGGCAGGGACGGCATCGGCGGCATCCGGGTGAATGTGGTGCATCCGAACGCGGTCTTCGACACGGGCATCTGGAGCGAGGAGCGGGTGGCCGCGCGGGCAGCAGCCTATGGAATGGACGCGGAGAGCTACCGGAAGAGCAACGTCCTGGGGGTGGAGGTGGCGAGCCGCGACGTGGCCGAGGTGGCGGCGGAGCTGTGCGGGCCGCTGTTCGCGAAGACGACCGGGGCGCAGGTGCCGGTGGATGGGGGGAACGAGAGGGTGATTTAGAACAGCCGCTCGCCGCGCTCCTCCAGCCGCCGGCTGAGCACCCCCACCAGGACGAGCGCGTTCGGCGAGTCGTCGGGAAGCACGAAGAAGGGGAACCGGTCGCCGGGCTTCCAGACCGCGGCCCGCTGCCTGCGGACGGTGACGGCGCCGATCTCGGCGATGGGGACCGGGTGCTCGTCCAGCACGCGGAGCCCCTTGGGACCGAGGTCCCAGTGCTGCCCGGCCAGGATGCCGCCGGCCTGGAGCTTGCGCTCGGTGTGCTCTACCGTGAAAGCCATCAGATGGACGAGGATGAAGCCGAGCCGGTCCTCGACACCCCCGCGGGAGAAGTGCTCGAACTGGAGGCTCCCCTGCTCGTCCACGAGCGTCAACCGCCGCAGCATCCCGCTAGCCATCTCCCTTTCCCTCAGGGCCAGCGTCTTGAGCTGCTCGTAGAGGACCGTCCGCTTCCGGTCCCGGAAGGTGAAGGCGAGACCCCGCTCGAAAGGCACCAGCGTGGCGCGGCGGGAGTGGCGGAGGACCAGCAGGGCGGCGGGGCCTGAGACGAGCGCGGTGGTGACGATCCCGTAGGCCAGGACGAACCGCCAGCCCTCCGGCGCCCAGATGAGGCGGATCGTCGTCGCCAGAAGACCGAGAACGGCGCCTGCCAGGACGGCGGAGACCCAATCGAACTGGAGCGGCTTGGGATGGAGGACGAGGACAGGGCCGACCGGCCGGCCGAGGTGCTCCTGGAGCTGGCTCCCGTGGACCTGACTACCGAGAGATGACCTGCTCGACAAGAGCTGCCCTCCTGTTCCCCCTCAGGGGTTAGGCCATTTTACTCCCGTCGCGGCGGCGAAGGAGCCCCTCCCGGTTTCCTCGGACGCAAAAGTGAGCAACAATAGGGCGCCATCCCTCAGGCGCAGCAGAGGACGACCGGAGGATCCGCGGAGGAGTCTTGTCCTCCCGGGTTCTGTTCAGGAGAGGTCTTCGGCTGCCGGAAAGGCTCGTAATGAAGAACTTCAATCTCGACGCGATCCTCGAGGCCATGCTCAAGGTGTCGGACCGTGTGTCCGACCTCAACTTCTCGGTGGGCCGGCCGCCCCAGGTGGAGATCGACGGCCAGCTCGTCGGGGTCAACTTCACCGGCTTTCCACGGCTGACCCCCTTCCAGACCGAGGTGATCGCCCTGCACATGATGCGGGGCGACCGCGACCTGACCCGCATCCTGCTGCAGAACGGCTCGGTCGACCTGTCCTATTCGATCCCGGGCAAGACCCGCTTCCGGGTCAACGTCTTCTCGCAGCGCGGCACCTACGCCATCGTGCTGCGCGTCATCCCGGAGGGCATTCCGACGCTGGAGAAGCTCAGCATGCCCGCCGAGCTCAACAACGTGGGCAAGCTCAA
>JANOCF010000686.1:0-1858 GCA_031412055.1 Holophagales bacterium
TCTTGGAGCGGTTCGCCGGAAGGGTGCCGCTGTTGATCACGAGGAGACCACCCAGGGTGAAAAGGCCGCCGCGACCAGCGCGCCGACCAGGGTGTTGAGGAAGTTCAGCGCCTCGTTGTCGAGGAGCTGGCGCTTTTCGAGGGCCGCGCCCACCAGGCTCTCGAAGGTGGTGCCCACGAAGGCCGCCACCACGACCGGCACGACGCCGATCCAGGGATAGAGGCCGCCCAGCGCGCCCAGCGCCCCGATCACCAGCGAGGCGATCACGCCCGCCAGCGTCCCTTCGAGCGACACCGCGCCCTCGGTCCCTCGCGGCACGGGCCGGAAGGTGGTGAGGAGGAACGTACGCCGGCCCAGGACCTGGCCGATCTCGCTCGACGCGGTATCGGAGGCGGCCGTAGCAAAGGCGCCCGCGAAGGCAAGACCGAAGAGCACGGGATGGCCGGTCACGGCCGCGAACAGGGCGCAGGCTGTCGCCACCCCCGCGTTGGCCAGGGCGTTGCGGGCTCCGCGACGGCCTCCGGCCTCCTGCGCGATCTTGTGCGCGGCCTTGGTCTTGTACCCGAACTTGGTGCAGGCACTGCCGATCACGAAGAAAGAGAGCAGCAGCAGGTAGCCCTCCCAGTCCAGGAACAGGTAGATGGTCAGTCCCACGAGGAAGCCGGCCACCACGCCGGACATGTCGACCGTGCGCGCCTTGAAGGCCGCTCCGGCGAGCACTGCGTTGACCAGGATGCCCATGCCCAGCCGGAGGTGCAGCCCGTCCGCGGCCAGGAAGTCGTCCCAGTGCCCCTGTGTCAGGACGAGCCCGAGCAGGAACAACCCCGAAACCAGGGGGACGCCGATGTTGTCGTCCAGCCCCTGGGGGAGCGACTCCAGCAGGGCCGCCAGGATCGCGGCGGCACCACAGACCACACAAGCAAAGAGCCATGTGTACTCGCCGGGCGTCCAACGGGCAGTCCATACCAGGAGGGCGGCGGCCGAGATGCCGCCAAAGAGGGCGAAAGCGATGGTTCCGGCCCAGCTCTTCCGCGGGTTCCAGGGCAGCTTGGTCCTTCCGAGGGTAATGCCCGCCACGGAGGCCATGCCGTCGCCGAAAGCCAGGATCCCCCACATAGCCGCAGCCACCTCCAGCTTCCGGCAGAAGACCAGGATCAGGATCAGGACGGCCAGCGGATAGAGGACGATGCCGACCGAGGAGCCCGCGCTCAGCTCGTGCTCCCGGTAGAGGCGCCGGCCGCCGATGCGCGGCAGCAGGAAGAGGTTGAAGACCAGGGCGGTCGCGGCCAGGACGGCGGACCACAGCGGTCCGAGCCAGCCCACGGCAAAGGCGAACAGACCCATGCTCATGTGGGTCACCTTCCGCAGCATCTCGCTCCGGGTCAACGCCATTGTCCGCTCTCCTTGAGCCACGCCAGCGTTTCGCTCAGCCCCTTCTCGAAGCTCCGCGGGGCATAGCCCAGCTCGCGCTCCGCCCGGTCCGACCGGTAGGCCCAGTCGTGCCGGTAGATCTCCACGAGATCCGGAGTGAGCTTCGGGGTTCCGCCCGTGATCCGCGCCAGCCCCTTCTGGACCGCGCCCGCCGCCTTGGCGATCCCATCCGGGATGCGCCGCTTCGGCACGGGCACGCCGGTCAGCCGCTCCACCAGGGCGTAGAAGTCGCCGAGCGCGACGTTCTCGCCGCCGAGGACGTACCGGCTGCCGGCAGGTCCCTTTTCCAGGGCGAGGCCGACGCCCCGCGCCACGTCGTCGACGAACACGTAGTTCCAGCGCCGGGTGGGCGCTCCGATCAGGCCGGGCAGCCGCTTGTGGATCAGATCGAGGACGTGATGGACGACGATGTTGCCTTCCGTCATCT
>JANOCF010000687.1:0-3811 GCA_031412055.1 Holophagales bacterium
GCCCGGCCGGCGAAGCGCCTCTCCAGCTCCTGGAAAAACTCCTCGTAGCGGGGCTCGCCGCTCCCCAGCGCGATCACTCGGAAGTGGCGCCGGGACAGCAACGCCGGGAGCGCCTCGAAGGCGAGATCGAAACCTTTCTGAGCGGTCAGCCGCGAGACGATCCCCACGATGGGCACGTCCGTGTCGTCCCCGATCCCGGTCTCCTGCAGCAGAGTCCGCTTCATCTCCCGCTTGCCTGAGAGATCGCCGGCGGAGTAGTGATGGGGCAGGTGCGGGTCCGTGGCCGGATCCCACTCGCCGTAGTCCATGCCGTTGACGATGCCGATCAGGCGATTGCTCCGCGCGCGCAGCAGCCAGTCCAGCCCGAAGCCGAGCTCGGGGGTTTGAATTTCGTGCGCGTAGGTGCGGCTCACGGCCGTGATCACGTCCGCGTGGAGCAGCCCGGTCTTGAGGACGTTGAAGGTCCCGGCTGCCTGGTCGTATCCATCCAGCCAGTGACCGTAGTCGGCCAGGCCGAAGTCTCCGACCGCGCTGCCCGGCAGGTAGCCCTGGAAGGCCATGTTGTGGATGGTCAGAACCGAGCGGGTGTGATCGAAGAGTCGATCCCAACTGTAGAGAGCCTTGACGTAGATGGGTGCGAGCGCCGTGTGCCAGTCGTGGCAGTGCACGATGTCCGGCCCCCAGCCCATGCGCTGGCAGCAGTCGAGCGCCGCGCGGGTGAGGAGCGCGAAGCGCAGCCCGTCGTCGAGATCGCCGAGGTAGATCCCCTCCTGGGCGAAGAGCGGCGGGCAGGAGATGAAGTAGACGTCCACATGGCTGTCCGGCAGCCTTGTGGTCAGCACCGAGAAGGTGAAGTGCCGGGATCCCATCCGGAGCGGCACGTTCTGCAGGAAGTCGACCGGGATGTACCGCTCCGGCTGGCGTGCGAGCTGGCCGTAGAAGGGGAGGAAGATCCGCACGTCGTGCCCCTCGCGGCCCAGGTAGCGCGAGAGGCCGGCGGCCACGTCCCCCAGCCCGCCTGTCTTGGCGAAGGGCGTGACTTCCGCCGCAATCTGGCAGACGCGCATCGGCCTCAGATCACCGTGCCGGGCGGCAGCGTGGCGTTCTTGGGGACTACGATGATGCCGTCGCGGATGCACCAGTTCTCGTTGTCCGCGTCCTGCACCCCGGCCTCGTTGAGCAGCCGGCAGCCCTCGCCGATGCGGGCGTTGAAGTCGATGATCGAGTTGCGGATGTGGCAGTCCTTGCCGATGCCGACCGGGACGCGGTCGGTGCCGTCCGGCAGGTTCTCCCAGTAGTTGGCGCCCATGATCACCGAGCGCTCGATGATCGCGTGCTCGCGCACCACCGCGCGGATGCCGATGATCGAATCCGTCACCCGGCTACCCGAGAGAATGCTCCCCTCGCTCAGGATCGAGGACTGGACAAAGCACTGGTTGACCTTGGTCCCCGGCAGGAAGCGCGGGTGGGTGTAGATCCGCAGGTCCGGGTCGTACAGGTTGAGCGGCGGCAGCGGGAGCGTCAGCTCCAGATTGGCCTGGTGGAAGCTCGGGATGGTGCCGATGTCGGTCCAGTAGCCGTCATAGGGATAGGCGTAGACCTTGTACCCGGCGAGCGACTGCGGGATGACCTCGCGCCCGAAATCCAGCGTCTTGCTGCCGACCAGCAGCTCGCGCAGCACCTCGGGCTTGAAGATGTAGATGCCCATGCTGGCCAGCAGCGAGCCCGGCGGGGTGGGATAGCCGAGCGCCGCCTGGGTCTGCTCGTCGACCTCCAGCAGATCGAGCTCCTCGGGCTCCGTCGGCTTCTCGTGGAACTCCCGCACGCGGGCGGTCGGGTCGAGCCGCAGAATGCCGAACGCGTGGGCTTCCTGGCGGGTCACCGGCTTGACCGCGATGGTGAGATCGGCGTCGCGCTCGCGGTGGGTGCGGATGAGCTCCCCGATGTTCATCAGGTAGAGCTGGTCGCCCGAGAGGATCAGGACCTCAGGCGGGCGCGACTCCAGCAGGCGCGGCAGGCAGTGGCGGACGGCGTCGGCCGTGCCCTGGTACCAGTCCCTGCGCTCCGTGGTCAGCTCCGCGGCGAGGATGTTGACGAAGCCGTTGGAGAAGGCGCTGAAGCGGTAGGTCTGCGCGATGTGCCGGTGCAGGCTCTCGCTGTTGAACTGGGTGATGACGTAGATCCGGTCGATACCGGCGTGCAAGCTGTTGCTGATCGGGATGTCGATCAGACGAAACTTGCCGCCTACCGGTACCGCCGGTTTTGCCCGGTCGCGAGTCAGGGGCCACAGCCGGCTTCCCTGACCGCCGCCGAGGATGGCTGTAACTACCTTCTCCATGGCCGCCCTCCCGCAGAGGCGGGTATCTTACAGCAGCCGGGCATGGGCGCCTCCCCTTGAGTGGAATGACAAGAATTGACAACAATTGATAACCCTCGTACTCTGGGACATGGGGTGCAGTCCTATGACCACGCTCAACATATCGCTGCCCGAAAGCTTGAAAACGTTCGTCGAAGAGCAGGTAAACGCGGGAGGTTTCAGCACCGTCAGCGAGTACATCCGTTCTTTGATCCGGGAGGCCCAGGAGCACAAGGGGAGGGCGGAGCTTGAAGGCAAGCTCCTGGCGGCCTTGGGTGCCGAAGCTTCTGAGATGGGAAAGGACGATTGGGACCGGCTCCGGGAAAGAGTGCGCCATCTGGCGGTTGAGAACCGATAGGCGTGAGCCGACGTGTCCTCGTCCGGCCACTAGCCAGGAGCGACCTTTTCGAACAGGCCCGCTACATCGCTCAGGACAACGTAGAGGCCGCTCTGCATTTCCTTGATGCCGCCGAGTCCGCGTTTGACCGGCTTCGCTCCTTTCCCGACGTTGGGAGGCGCCGCGAGTTTCTCCATCCCGACTTGGCAGGCGTCCGTTCCTGGCCGGTACCAGGATTCGAAAAGCATCTGGTCTTCTATCGTTCGGCTCCCGGCCTGATCGATGTCCTCCGCGTGCTTCACGCAGCTCGGGACTTTGAAAGGGTCTTCGGTCCGGAGGACCGTTAAGGAAGGTCTGTGTCATCGCCTGCCATAGAATGCAGACCGTGACGCCCGCTCGCCCTCTCCACTGGAGCTATCTCGGCCGCGTCCCCTACGCGGAAGCGGTCGAGCTGCAGCACTCGGTGCGGGATGCGCTGCGCCGGGACGAGGGGCCGGAGCGCCTTCTCCTCCTGGAGCACCCGCACGTCTACACCCTGGGCCGCAACGCTGACGGGTCGGACGTCCTCGCCGGCCCCGAGTGGCTGCGCGCCCGCGGGGTCGAGGTGGCCGAGTGCAACCGCGGCGGCCAGGTCACCTATCACGGCCCGGGGCAGCTCGTGGGCTATCCCGTCGTCAACCTCAACCCGGACCGGCGGGACATCCGGCGCTACGTGCGGGACGTTCAGGAGGTGCTGATCCGCACCCTGGCGGAGTACGGGATCGAAGCGCACCCGCGGGACGGCGCGGAGCTTATCGGCGTCTGGGTGGGAGAGCGCAAGATCGCGTCCATCGGCGTGCATCTCTCTCGCTGGATCACCACGCACGGCTTCGCCCTCAATGTCTCGACCGACCTCTCGTACTTCTCGGGGATCGTGCCCTGCGGCCTGAGCCGGGTGGAGATGACGTCCGTCGAGCGTTTGACGGGGCTGGCGGGAAAGACCCCCGAGCTCCCCGAGCTCCCCGCGATAGCCGCCGTCTGCGCCCGCCACTGCGGCGAGATTTTCGGGCGCGAGCTGAACGCCGACACCGAACCTTCCTCGTCCTGGACTCCATGCACCGCCGCGTCGACCTTGGCCT
>JANOCF010000688.1:0-12012 GCA_031412055.1 Holophagales bacterium
GCTCCGGCTTCAAAGTTAGCGCGCATGCCCTCTGCCCCCCTGTCCCCACCACCGCTCCATCAGTGCCCGCAGCTCGTCGCGGAGGCTCTCCAGGGAGTAGCGCTGCCCCCAGGCGGCGGCGCGGCGCCCCATCTCCAATGCTTCCTGGAAATCGGCGGCGACCTTGCGCAGGGCGTCGGTCAGAGCGGTCTCGTCTCCGGGGGGAACGATCAGGCCCTTTCCTTCCCCGAGCATCTGTGGGATCAGGCCGCGGTCCGACCCCACGCAGACCAGGCCGAAAGCCATGGCTTCGGCGATGGCCTTCGGCCAGCCTTCGGTCTCCGAGGCCAGGACAAGGACATCGTGCGTCTCGTAGAAGGCGAGGACGCTGTCGAAGTCCACCCCTCCGGCGAAGCTCGCGGCCACGCCCAGCTCCGCGGCCTGAGCTTCCAGCGCGGCGCGCTCGGGACCGTCGCCCACGATCGTGCACGGGAGGTCGATGCCCTCCTTGCGCAGGCGGCCCAAGGCTGCCAGGAGCACGTGGACATTCTTGGAGCGGGAAAGGCGGCCGACGAAGAGCACTCTTGAGGCGGGGGACGCCGTCCGGGAAGAGGCCGCCCGCCTCGCCCGCTCGACCTGCTGGCCGTCGAGGACCGAGGTGAAGAAGGGGACGATGGGGGCGGGCTGGTCCGGCCAGGCGCCGTAGACCGTCACCGGCGCTCCCCACCAGCGCGAGCGCAGGAGAGCCTTCTGCAGGCGGACGGTCGGAGCTTCGCCTTCATAGTCGCTCCACTGCCCGGCATACTTGGCGATGCGGCGGCGGGAGAACAGCGGCGCCAGGAGCACGCCCAGGAGCCCGAGGTTGCCGGGGCAGCGGACGTGGATGGCGTCCGCCGCACGCATCGGGCCGGCCAGGGAGACCGCCAGCGCCGGCAGCAGGGCGAGCTGCTTGAGCTTGGCCCCGTAGGAATCACCGCCCGTGTGGGGCTGGGGCGCCATCCGGACATTGGGCCGGGCGATCGGTGCCGTGTCTCCAGGAGGAACGGTATCCTCGCAAGGCGCCGCGATCCGGACCTCGGGAAAGAGGTCGGCCCAGATCTCGATCTCCCGGGCATAGGGGGCGTAGGCGTGGACTGCACCGCCCTGGCGATAGTGCACAACATGGCTGACGATGCACAGACGGCGGACACCATTCACCACCACCTAGGGTCCCCGTCCGAAGCGCTCTTCAAGCTCGGCCAGGATCTCGGCTGCCCCGAGACGGCGCTCCGTCCTGCGCCCGACGTAGGTCGTGCCCGCGGGGCTGACCAGCCAGCGGACATGAGGCGACGCCAGGCGGTCGAACACCTTGAGCCAGCCGAACAGGAGGCGGGAGAGGAGCACGGAAGCCCGCCGGACCGTCCGGACCGGGGTGAGGTTGACCAGCGCCGAGTCGAGCTGGTAGGCCAGGGCGCCAAATGGACCCATGCACCGCCCCAGATAGACAACCTCCGTGGAGCGGAACAGGGCGCGGACCCCCGAGGGGGTCAGGCGGAAGAAGTCGATGGGGATCCCGTGCCATGGGAAGCAGAACGGAGTCTTGACCAGGATGAGCCCGCCGGGCCGGCAGACCCGCTCCAACTCCGCCGCGCCCTGTCCCGGATCGATCAGGTGCTCCAGGACCATCTCCGCGACGACCAGGTCCTGGGAGGCGCTGGCGACCGGGAGATGGAGCGCGTCGGCCACCAGGTCGGGGCGATAGGCGCCATCCACGTCCGTCGTGAGCCAGCGGACCTCCGGGAAGCGCGCCTCGATATCGCGTGGACGCTCGCCGGCCCCCACGACCAGGCCCCGCAGCCCGGCGGTCCGGGGCAGCTCGCGGCGGACGAGGGCGTCCGTGCTGCCCGCGTCGTAGTCGGCGGCCAGCGCCGGCAGGCTCCGGCGAAGTCTGCGCTTGAGAGGGTTCTCGGCCTGCTTGGGCGCGAAGTAGGTCGGCGCCAGCGAGCCCGCCCCCGCGCCAGCAGCTCCGAAAGCCGAGTCCGGATGCAGCAGCACCGGCACGCCCTCTACCACCGCCGCCGTGTAGGAGCACGAGGGGCAGGCGAGCCGGGAGTTGAGCCGGGAGCTGCCGCCCTCCAGCTTTCCATGGCAGACGGGACAGACCAGGATGCCTCCGGCCAGATCCTCCTCGATTCGTTGCTGGGAAGAGAGCATGCCGTCGAAGTCTACCCCGGCGGGTCCGTGGCCATCTTTCGAACCCACCAGACCGCGCGCTCCCACTGGCACGAGATCGTCCGGGCCTCCCGCGGCCAGGCATGGAGAGGCTGCCGGCTCAGACGCTTCAGTGCATAGAAGAGACGATACCCGTCCCGCATCGCCTTCGTGTGGTGCTTGTGACGCGAGTAGAGGAGCGGCGGCGACGGCTTGGGAAGAATCGGATCGTTGTCCCAGGGCAGGGCGTTGGACGGATCGCGGAAGCCGCCCGCCGGAGCCTTGAGGTGAAGCACGGGCTCGGCCGGGGCGTACACCACTCCCGCTCCCGCCAGCCGGAGCCGGACTCCGAGCTCGTAGTCCTCGCCGTAGCCGCCGTCCAGCCGCTCGTCGAAGCCGCCGGTCTCCACAAGAGCCCGGGCCGAGACCAGGGAGGCTCCGCTGGCGAACACGGGCCAGGGCCGGGGCAGGCCGTTGAAGGATGGCTCCTGGCTCGGCAGGTAGACCTGCGCGTTCACCGCACCCGCCCCGTAGGCGTTCGCGACGCGGAGAAGGTAGGAGGTCAGCTCCGGCCGCAGACGGACATCGTCGTCCAGCAGCAGGACCCAGTCGGACCGGGCGTCCTGGAGACCGGTGTTGCGAGCCGAGCAGGCGCCGGCGGAGTGGATCGAGCGGAAGACCAGCTCGAAAGGCCAGTTTCCGGCCGGCTCCGAGGTGGTGCCGCCCTGGTCCACCACGATCACCCGGCGAAGGGGGACGGTCTGGCGCGCCAGGTCTTCGAGGACATCCCGGAGCGGCCCGGGCCGGCCGAGGGTGGGGATCAGGGCGTCCACGGTTCCGTCCGCGTGGAGAAGAGGAGGGTGGAGGGCGGCGAGCGCCGACTCGTCGACGGTTCCGGGCTCCTCGGAGAGCCAGCCGCGGACGGCGGCATCCAGGGGGAGCTTGCGGTCGAAGAGCAGCCTTGCGAGGAGCCAGAACCCGACCCAGCGCCGGCCGTATCCCCGGCGGATGAGCCGGGTTAAGTCGGACTCGGGAAGACCCCCTCCCCTGCCCTCCCCCTGGAAGAGCCCGGGGTGGGAGCGCGGGAAGAGGCCGTGCCGGACTCCTCTGAGCCCGAGGTCGAAGAGGAAGCCCGCGAAGCTGCTCCAGGACGGGTCGGGCGCCAGGGCGCGGAAGGCTGCCGCCCTTCCGATCCCCGCGGCCGGTGAGATCAGCCAGGTGTCGAAGGGACGATCCACCGGACCGGGAAGGATCCAAGGTGAGTCGAAGTCCACAAGGCCCAGCGATCCGGCCCTCTCGCCGCCCGCGTGCAGGACCTCCAGGGGGTGCCGGACCAACCCAGGCCAGGAGGCCGGGTCCGAAATCTCCAGCCGGCGGTCGTGCCAGGCGAGCCAGGAATCCGGATGGGCTTCGACGAGCCGGGTCATCTCGCGTGGTGCCGACGAGTAGACGGGCGCCGTCTCGACTCCATCCAGGAAGACCCTCTCGGCCCGATCCCCTTCGGTGCGGAGAACGATCATGGGCGTCTCCACAGCAGCGTAGCCGCGCCCCAGAGACGCCCGAAAGCCTCGGTGAGAGCGGCGGTCCGGGCGGGACCGCGAACGGCGTCGCCGAGCCGGCAGGCCGCGAGGAGCAGCGTGGTCGCCCACCAGCGCCCGCGGTCCGACAACGGAGGCGAGGGCCAGCGCAGCCGCCAGACCCGCCAGCCGTTGCGCACCACCATCTCGCCGTAGTGGAAACGGTGGGGCCTTCCGCCCTCGTCGTGGAGATGGGCAAGACGAGCACGGGTGCAGAGCCAGAGGCTCCCCTCCTGGACTGCGCGCAGACAGAAGTCCATGTCCTCGTACAAGCCGTAGCCCTCGAACCAAGGGGAGAACCGGACCCGCTCCAGCAGGCCGCGCCGCCACGTGGCGGCCCCGCCCATGAAGAACTCCACCGGGTGGTCCACGCCGTCCGGCGGCACGAAGCTGACCGGACGGCCGTGTCCCGAGGCGGGCATCCAGCCCGCGGGCGCGGAGCTGTCCAACCCCAGCCGGCGACGCAGCCGCCAGCGGAAGTCCTCCCGGCGCTCCCAGCCGCCGTCCCGGAAGACGGAGAGAGACCGCGAAGAACCCTGGCTCCAGGCAACCTCGTTGGCGATGTAGCCGCCCACGCCCACGGCTTCCGGATGGCGCTCGAAACAGGCCAGGATCTCCTCGAAGTAGGCGGGCTGGGGCACCGTGTCGTCGTCCAGGAAGGAGATCAGGTCGCCACCCGCGCGGGCGATCCCCCAGTTGCGCTGCCGGGTGAGCCCCCGCTCTTCGGGAGGCACGCGGCTGTACAAGATCCCGAGGCCCCGGACAGCCTCCTCGGTCTCCGTATCCGTCGAAGCGTCCACGACCAGCACCTCGTCGGGCCGGCGGGTCTGGACCGCCACGGCTTCGAGCAGCCGCCGCACCGATCCGGGCCGCCGGTAGGTGCAGATCACCAGCGAGAACTTCACGCCAGCCGCTCCACCAGCCGCAGCAGGGCTTCCACCTGGGTCCTGGGCGAGAACAGGTCCCTCACGGCTTGCGACGGCGACCTCTCCCGGAGACGGCCCGCCTTCCAGTCCTCCCGGATGCGAACCAGCTCCGGGGCCGGCTCTCCCAGCGCTGAACGGTAGCCCCAGCCGTCCATCAGCTCCCAGGTCGTCCCGCCCGCCGCGCAGAAGGCCCACACAGGCTTGCCGTAGGCCGCGTAGCCCGCCATCTTGGTCATGAGGAGCGGCCGGTCCACCTCCGACTCCACGTCCAGGAGCACGTCGGCCCGGGACAGCTCGCGGCGCAGCTCCTCGTCCGATAGTCCCACCACCACCCGGGTACGGACCGGCAGGCTCGCCGCGTAGTCGGCGATCGCGGGCATGGGATGAGGGATGTAGAACGAGATCAGGACCTCGTCCCCGGCTCCCCTGGCTCCGGCAAGAGCTTCGACGAGCTCGCGACGGCAGCGGTCCCGTCGCAGGGTGCCGGCAAAGGCGATGTGCAGCGTCCCTTCCACCCCGGGGAGATCCGCCTGCGCGGGTCCGGCCACGTGGCGGACGATCTCGAAGGGCATCCGCGCCATCTCCGGGAACGCCTCCACCTCCACGTCCCGGAGCTGCTCCGAAGGGAAGGTGAGGCCGTTGATCCTGGGCAGCATCGCCCGCAGCCCCTCCCTCATCTTGCGATTCGCCCAGGGGTCCACGGCATACTGGCCCGGCCAGACCTCGGGAGGAAGCGGGTCGTTGATGTTGACGATCCAGGGAAAGCGGGCATTCACGGCATTTGCAGCGACTAGAGACGAGAACGGGAGAGCCCGGGAATAGACCACGTCGCCGGGCTCCAGCTCCCGGGCCAGCACCTGCGCCGCAGCCCGCGCCCACGAAGCAGCCTTGAGACCCTGGCCGGTCCTCCGGAAGACCGCCCGCTCGACGATCCGGCCCGGAATCGAACCGGGGCCGCCCCTCCGGATGCTCCGGACGCCGGCATACGCCACGCGACTCAGGACCGAACCGCCGGACTCGCCGCACTCTCCCATCGCGTGGACCCGCCAACCGGGCAGCGAGGAGACGGGCGTGCCGTCGCCCAGCACGGGCATACCGCCCCCGGAGATGACCGTCACCCCTCCCGGCCAGTGCGCGGCCAGCGCCCGGACCAGTTCCGCGTTGACCATCGACTCGGCGCCGGAGCGGCCCGGGGCCACGGCATGGGCCAGGAAGATCAGGCGAGGAGTCAAGTCCGGTTGCCCCGTAGACGGGAGTACCACTCGACCGCCCGGTGCGCCACCTTGCCGGACTCGAACTCGTCTTCTACCCGCTTCCGGGCCGACGCACCCAGGGCACCGGCCCGCTCGGGATCCGCCACGAGGCCGAGGACCGCCTCGGCCAGCGCCCGAATGTCCCCAGCGGGCACCAACAGGCCGTCTACCCCTGATCGGACAATCTCCCGCGCCCAGCCCAGGTCATAGCCAACGAGAGGACGCCCGCAGGCCATGGACTCCAACCACGCCAGCGGCTGCGCCTCGGCATAGGACGGGAACACGCAGACCGCGGCCCGGCGCACCCGCTCCTGGATGTGCTCGTAGGGAAGCGGCCCCAGGAGCTCGGTCCGAGCCCGCGCAGCGGGCGACAGCGAGCTCTCCAGCAGGCTCCAGGTGGAAGTCAAGTGCGTCTTGCGGTCGCGGGAGTCCCGGCCCGCCAGGATCAGGCGGGCGCGGGGCTCGCGGCGGACGATCTCCGAGAAGGCCGGCCCCAGGTCCAGGACCCCCTTCTTCCTCACCAGGGTCCCGAAGTAGAGGATCGTCGCGGGCTCCACCTCCTCGGGCCGGCCGGGTGCGAAGCGAGCGAGGTCGATTCCGTTGGGGATCACCTCGAAGCGGTCCGCCAGGCCGAACAGCTCGCGGGTCTTCTCCGCCGTGAACCGGCTGACCGAAGCCAGGCCGTCCGCCCCTTCGAGGGCCATGCGCTCCGCCAGCACGATCCGGGGCCGCACCGGCTCACCCAGGATGTCCGCGAAGTAGGTGGCGCTGCCGTGGCAGCGGACCGAGATCGGGCAGGGGAGGCGGAGGCCCGCCGAGAGCCCGTTCCAGTCCGGCGCCTCGACCACGTCGAGCCCCTCCTTCTCGATCAGCCGGACCAGCTCGCGCCGGGCCGCGGCCCGGTTGAGGAGCCAGCCCAGGCGGGGCAACCGGGTCTCCTCCAGGAAGCGGATGCGTACTCCACCGTCCTCCATCTCGATTCCCCGTCCCCAGCCCACGACCGTGACGCGGTGGCCCTGAGACACCAGCGCTCGCGCCAGGTTGCGCAGGCTGGTGCCGATGCCTCCGGAGGGAAGAGGAGGGTACTCGGTGGAGAGGAAGCCGATGTGCACGGGGTTTAGAACCAGGAGCCAAGATCGAGCATCTCCCGCAGCCGGTTGCCGATGCGGCGGTGCGGCGGCGGAAGCCTGGCGGCGGCGGCCAGGAGCCGGTCCCGGGCGGCCGTGGCCTTCTCCCAGGCCTCGTCATGGAGGCGAGAGCGCAGGCGGAGGGCCTCCTCCCGCATCTCCGGCCAGCGCTGCACGAAGCCCGGCCAGGCCGCGGCCAGCTCCTCCGGGCGGTCGCCGGGGAGACGCCAGCCGCGCAGGCCGTTCTCGTCCAGGAAGCGCCGGACCTTGGGCGTGTCCGCGACGGAGAGCACGGGCCGGCCGAGCTGGAGGGCGAAGAGGAGACCGTGGAAGCGGCCGGTGAGGACCGCGGCGGCCCGCTGGGCCGGTTCGAGGTCAAACTCGGCAGGCAGCAGCCCCTCCGGCACCACCTCCCGCAGCGCCGCCGAGTCGCGGGCATGCTCGAAGTAGAGCGGCCACGGATGCAGGGGCTGTCCACTCGCGGCGATCACCGCCAGCGCGCTCCGCCAGGCATCGGCCGGCTTGAAGGCGCCCGGGCCCGCGCTCACCGCGAGCCCCTCGCCGGCCTCCTCCACGGGCTCGAACGGATAGAGCCAGGTCAGGTCCGGGGCCACGAACGCGTTGGGGTGGTGGCCGATCGCGTCCAGGTAGCCGCGATCGCGGAACCACGCGAAGCTGCAGACGTCCAGAAACGCCCGCAGCTCCTCGCGCAGGGCCGGCGTGATCCGCTCCACGCTCACCCCCGCCAAGGCCACGGGGATGCCGGCCGAGCGCACCCAGCTGGCCATGCCGCGGAACATCCCGCCCTCTCCCTGGATGATGCCGCCGCCGCCGAGAATGGCTGCGTCGTACGTGCGCAGCAGGTGGACCGGGGGCCGGCGCCCGGCCGGCAGAAAGGCGAGGGTGTGGCCGTCCAGCCAGCGGGTGATGCACTGCTGGATGCGGTCGTCCCCCGCGTTGCGGTGGTGATACCAGCCGAAGACGGCGATGTTCATGGGTCCGGGCTCACCGGGGCGCGAAAAAGCGTGCAGTAGCGCTGCGGACCTTCCGGGTGATGCGCGTCGAAGGGCTCCAAAGCCCAGTAGGGGCGACGGGGGTTGGACCAGAAGGAGCGCTGGACCTCCCACGCCTCGTGAATGGCCTCGGCATCATCCAGGACCGGAACGAGGCCGTACTGGCGAGCCAGACGGTGGATGGACCCCAGAGGTCCGCCGCCCATCGCCAGGAGGCCTCCCCGCTTCAGATAGGAAACCAGGTTCACGAACGCCGTCTCGCGGGCCTCTTCCGTCAGGTGGATCAAGACGTTCTGGCACGCCACCAGGTCGAAGCCCTCCTGCGGCAGGTCCGCGGCGGACTGCAGCACGTTCCCTTCCTCGTAGCGGAAGATCTCCCGCCACCGCCTGCGGACCCGCCAGCCACCGCCCAGTGGCACGCGCTGGATGTAGTCGTCGAAGTCCCGCAGGTCCAGGTTGCTCGGACCGTGCTGCTTGGAGTAGGTGAAGGCCTTTGCGTCCTCCACGTAGGGTGCGCAGAGGTCGCGCCCCTCGATTTGCAGGTCGAGGGGATTGCGCGCCGGGTCGAGGGCGATCAGGAGGCTGACCGGCTCGGCCCCGTCCGCCATGCCATGCACCAGGATGCGCAGCCGGTCCCGGCCGGCGAGCTGGCGGGCGATCACCCGCAGCTGTGGCGGGTTGCGCATCAGCCGCGTGATGGCGGAGTTCGGATCGGGCCGGCGGGAGGGCTCCCGGAAGAGACGGGCGAGGCGGGCGATGACGGGGCTCACGCGGAGCCTCCGAGCCCCAGGATGACGCCTGCGCAGCGCTCGCTCGCCCGGTCGAGCGGATGAGCCACGGTCTCGCGCAGCCAGCGCGCCCGCGCCTCCCGCTTCTCTTCGGGATGGTCGAGGGCGTGGTGGACCAGATCTCCAAGATCGCCCGCGCCGTGCGCCCAGTACACCGGCTGGATCGCGTGCACGCAGCGGAAATGGGGAAGCCGGTAGAGGTCCATGACGCGCCAATCTCCCACTCCCGGTGGATCATAGGCCACGTAGATCGCCGGCTTGTCGAAGATCGCGAAATCCATCCCCATGGTCGAGCCCAGGTTCACGACCGCGTCGCAGTGGCGGGCCACGTTGGCGAGGAGAGCGAGATCCTCCGGCAGCGGCGCCACCTGGGTCCAGTCGCCCTCACCCGCCTTCCAGGCCGGATCGCATACCGCGATCTCGGGATACGCGGCCAGCACCTCGCCGTAGCGCCCACCCGGGTCGGTGGGCGCTCTGCGAAACAGGATCTGCGGCCCCGGTCTCTGGCGCAACGCCTTCGCCAGGTCCGCCAGGTAGGCCGGATCGAAGGGCGAGGTCGCCATGTCGTCCCCGGAGAAGCAGACCACGGGACGGGACGGATCGAGCCCCAGCCCGCCGAGGAACTCCTCCCGGGACCGGGCCAGCGACGGGTCGAGATGGGGCTCGAACTGCGGCGTCCCGACCACGTGCACCCGCTCCGGCGCGACCTCGGGGTAGTAGCCCAGTAGCTCCGCTCTCATCCGATCGCTCCATACCAGCGCGTGGTCGGCGTGCACCGCCATCCTCCCCTTGGGCAGGTTGTCCCAGGAGTAGACGAAGGTGGCCGTGGGGATTCCTAGCCGCCGCGCCGCGAGCAGGGCGGGAACCGCCCGGCTCGCCCGCTGATGGGTGCAGAAGACCACGTCCGGCTTCTCGCGCCGGAGAAAGGCCTCGAAGGGTTCCAGGGCGCCGTCTCCCGCAGCGCCCGACGCGCCCGACGCGGCCTCCGCGTGGCCACGATCCAGCCAGGCCGCTCCGTCCGGGGTACGCACGGCCCAGCCGAGCAGATGGGCCGTGTGCGCTACCGCCCGCGTCAGCAAGCTGCCCGACGGCCGGCGGAACTTGAGCACCACCCCGGCCGCGTCCTCCTCATAGCGCCAGTAGAGCTGGGCATAGATCTTGGCCTGCCGCAGCACCCGCGCCGCCAGGCCCTCGCGCACGTACGGCAGCGGCTCGAAGCGGATGCTCCGGCCCTGCTGGGTCGCCAGCACGTGCTCCGGCAGCACATGCCAGGCCACCACTTCGGCCCGCTCCGCCAGGAGGTCGAGGAAGCGGGTGTAGAGGAAGTTGCGGATCCCCACTCCGTCGGGCACGACCAGAACGACCTTCACCGGGCTCTCCTGGCCTGCTCGAAGGCCCGCTCGTAGATCGGCACCACGGAGGACGCAGAGACCGCCTCCACCTGCTCGGGCCGGGGCGCCAGCTCGGCCAGGCGCCCGGCGCGCCACAGGTCGTGGACGCGCTCCAGCGCGCTCGCGATACCGGCCTCGTCCTCCGGCTGCGCCAGGAGGCCTCCGCCCGAAGCCAGCAGGTCGGCGGTCACGCCCCGGCGCGGGCTCAGTGCCAGGATCGGTCGCCCTCCAGCCAGGTAGTCCGAGAGCTTGGAGGGGAAGAAGATCCCGTCCTCCATGTCCGCTTCCACCAGCAGAGCCACATCCGCCTCCCCCATCCAATGCCGGACCCGGTCCGGGGGCATGGAGGGTTCGAAGGAGACAACCCCGTCAAGCTCCTGCGGGACCTCCGGCAGGACATTGCCGACGTAGCGACCCGCGAACTCGACGCGGATCTCCTCCCGTGCTTCGGGTCGGGCGGCGAGAAACCTTTTGAGGCCGCCGTAGAGAGGCTCGACCCGCCGCTCCTTCATCAGGAAACCGGCGTGGCGCACCCTTAGCAGCTCATGCCGCCCGAGAGATGGCTCGCCCGGCTCGCCCAGGTGGGGAGAGACGAGCGCCTTGCTCCGGAAGCGCGACCTCGGACCGGCCAGAAGCCAGTCCCGCAGCCGGTCCGAGGGGAACACCAGGCTCCCCGCCCGGTGGAGGATCTTGTCGAGCATCCGCTCCTGGCGGCGGCGGGAGAGCGGCCCGACCGTGAAGCGGTACGGCTCAGGGTAGAGATGGTGCGGCCATGGATCGGAGAAGTAGGCGCACCAGGGAAGGCGAAGCTTCTTCACGGCCGCAAGAGCCGCGAAGTGGCTCACGGCCGGGTTGAGCCGGCTGTGGAGCACGTCGAAAGGCCCGTCCTCCTCGGTCAGATCCACGGCCCGCCGCACTACCGCCCGGATCCAGTTCCCCTCCTCCACCGTGCAGCCCCGCATCAGGTTGGGCACGGCGGCGAGCCGGCTCCACAAGCGCCCTCGGCCAGCCCGGCGGTCCAGGGCCTCGCCCAGCCGGGACGGGAGGTTGGACGGCTCCGGATCGAGACGGTGGAGAGTCACACCTTCCAGGGACGTGGGGGCCTTCATCGTGGTGAGCAGCGCGACCTCGTGCCCATGCCGCGCCAGGGCCGCCGCCAGCCGGGCGGATGCCAGCCCCTCGGCCGTGCCGTTGAGGCAGTGCCACGAGACGAAGAGCACCTTCACGCCAGCAGCTCCCGCGCCCGCTCGGCGAACGCCGGCCAGCCGAAGTCGCCGGCCCGCTGCCGGGCACCCTCGGACAGCCGGGCGCGCAGCTCGCCGTCCCGGCAGAGCCGCAGCGTCGACTCGGCGCACTCCTCGAAGGTGCTCCAGAGCAGGCCGGTGCCTTCTTGAACGATCTCCGGCTGCCCGCCCCGCGCTACCACCACGGGCACAGCTCCCGCGCTCATGGCCTCCACCGTGGCGATGCCGAAGTGCTCCATCCGCTCCGGCGCCGCCTCGGGATCTTCCCCGGCGCCGGTGAAGTGCCAGAAAAGGGAAGCCGCGCCGCACACCGCTTCCAGCTCATCGCGGGACGCGTCGAGGTGGAGCACCACCGGCAGCCCCTTTCCCTCCTGCGCGACCTGAAAGGCGTACTCCGGGGTCTGGACGGTGCCTACGAGATGCAGCTCCCAGCCGTCCAGCCCCTCCTCCACCATGCGCCGGAAGGTGCGGACCATCTCCAACTGCCGCTTGGAGCGCCCGCCGTCCGCGAAGCGTCCCAAGGC
>JANOCF010000689.1:0-2082 GCA_031412055.1 Holophagales bacterium
CGCAGCTCGTCGATCCGCTCCTGGGTCTCCTCGATCCGGGTCTCCAGGAGCTGCTCGCGCGCCTGAGCCTTGGCGAGGTCGCGGGAGCCTTTCCAGGCCGCGACGCCCAGGAACGCGATGAACAGAAAGATCGCGACACCCACCAGCGGGCGGGACGAATCCGGCTTGGCGGGCGTCGGCTCGGTGTTCTCGGCGATGCTCACGGGTTCCAGCGCGGGAACGCGGCAGCCCCTGGGAACGAGGCCACGGTGTCCAGCTCTTCCTCGATGCGGAGCAGGCGGTTGTACTTGGCGACGCGGTCGCTGCGGCACGGCGCGCCGGTCTTGATCTGGCCGCAGCGCGTGGCCACAGACAGGTCGGCGATGGTCGTGTCCTCGGTCTCGCCCGAGCGGTGGCTCATGATGTTGGCGTAGGCGTGGGTCTTGGCCATCTCCACCGCCTCGAGGGTCTCGGTCAGGGTGCCGATCTGGTTGACCTTGACCAGCAGCGCGTTGGCGAGGCCGTCGCGGATGCCCTGGGCCAGGATGGCCGGGTTGGTGACGAACAGGTCGTCGCCCACGAGCTGCACCCGCTTGCCGAGCCGGTCCGTCAGCACCTTCCATCCCTCGTGGTCGTTCTCGGCCAGGCCGTCCTCGATCGAGACCAGCGGGAAGGCGCCCATCCACTCTTCATAGAGGTTGATCAGGTCCGCGCTGGAGAGCCCCTTGCGGCCTTCCCCGGCCAGGGCGTAGCTGACCTTGGAGCCGCGGCGCTTCTCGATCAGCTCGCTGGCCGCCACGTCCAGGGCCAGGCCGATCTGCTTGCCCGGCTCGTAACCGGCGCCTTCGATGGCCTTGACCAGCAGCTCCAGGGCCTCGCGGTTGCTCTTGAGGTTGGGCGCGAAGCCCCCCTCGTCGCCCACGGCCGTGACCATCTTCTCTTTCTTCAGGACGTCCCTGAGCGTGTGGTAAACCTCCACACCGGCCCGCAGCGCCTCGGAGAAGCGGTCGAAGCCGAAGGGCACCACCATGAACTCCTGGATGTCCATCGAGTTGTCGGCGTGGGCGCCGCCGTTGAGCACATTGAGCAGGGGAATCGGCAGGACCGTGGCCGCGGGTCCGCCAAGATAGGTGTAATAGGGCAGCTCGCTCGCCTTGGAGGCTGCGCGCGACACGGCCAGGGAAACGCCGAGGGTCGCGTTGGCGCCCAGGTGGCTCTTGTCGGGCGTGCCGTCGATCTCGATCAGCAGGCGGTCGATGCGTGCCTGGTCGCGGCTGTCCATGCCGCGCAGCCGGGGAGTGATCTCCGTGTGCACGTTGTTGATCGCCTTCTTGACCCCCTTGCCGCGATAGCGCTTGCCGCCGTCGCGCAGCTCCAGGGCCTCGCGCTCACCCGTGGAAGCTCCGGACGGCACCGCCGCCCTGCCCCAGACGCCACTTTCCAGAATGCATTCGCACTCCAGGGTCGGATTGCCCCGAGAGTCGAGAATCTCGTGGGCCACGATCTCGTCTATGACAAACATTCCCTCTCCTCGGAAAACACTGTGTCCGGTAGACTCGACGAGGGTAGGTTATCTGCAAAACCCCCGTCCGCTCAAGAATTTTCGAGGAAAACATCCCTCTGATCGCATTTTGGAAGCAATCGCGATGCCCGAAACCGCCTCCAACGGCCTCCGAGACGACCTTCTGATCGCTCCCGCCGACATTCGGCGCCTGCTGGAGCAGGGCGGTGCCGTGACCGTGACCGTGCTCGACACGCGCGGAAGCG
This sequence comes from Holophagales bacterium, assembly GCA_031412055.1. Lineage (GTDB taxonomy): Bacteria > Acidobacteriota > Thermoanaerobaculia > Multivoradales > UBA5704 > DATMER01. The sequence goes on from JANOCF010000689.1 coordinate 1,747, forward strand.
CCGCTTTCTCCCAATCGGCGGAGCGGGTCGAGGACGATCTGCGGGTCCTGGGAAGCAAAGGGGTGCCGGAGATCCTCGACCGGCTGTCGCGCCACGCGTGGATCCTCGCCTACTGCACCTGCCTGAACGACGGACTGGCGGTCCGGGTGGCCGAGCGGCTGCGTGAGCAAGGCTTCCCCAAGGCCTTCGCCGTGGAGGGCGGCCTCGCCGGCTGCGCCGAAGCGGGGCTTCACGTGGTCTCAAAAGTCGCATGCTAGACTCCCCCGTCCAAAGACGCCGTATGCCCGCCAATCCCGCAACCCAGGCTTCAACGGTTCGCCTCCATGTGGGGAGCGG
>JANOCF010000690.1:0-1573 GCA_031412055.1 Holophagales bacterium
CGTGAACAGGCGGATGGCGCCGGTGTTGCCCGAACGGGTGAGGATCCCGTTCCGGCGGAAGCGCGCGCTGGTCCGCAACGTGATCGGCTTCCGGGCGGGGTTCGTGTACGACCTCTTCACCATGACGACAGGATCGGCCGGCGTGATCTCGGGGTTGACGGGCGCGGCTGGCGCAGGGGCGGACTGCACCACTCCGCCTTCTCCCGTTGCAGGACCCGTGACCGGATCCCCCACCAGCGATTCCTGCGTTGAAGCGGCAGCCGTGGCTTCCATCCGGAAGCAGACGACGTTGCCCCTGCCCGAGCCGGGCGCCTCTTCGGTCGAGCGGGCGACCTGCGGCGCGGTCAGCTCCATCATCTCCAGGATGTACACGCCCTCGGGCGTCTCCTCCGGATGACTGAAGCGGCCCTGCGCGTCGGCCCGGTTCGGGATCGGACGGCCGCGCTGCGGACCCGCCGGTCTCTCCCCCTTGTCCGGCGCGCCGTTCGTGGTGTGCAGGTACTCGCCGTCCGGCGCGAGCAGCGAGTACTTGGCGTTCGAAACGGGCGTGCCGTCCTCGAACGTGATCGTGCCCGCGACCAGGACCTTGCCCGGCTCGGCCGGCTGGATCAGGAACTTGCCTTCCGGCGGCGGCGCCTTGCGCGTCGTGAAGGCGCAGCGCTGCGCCGGGTTTCCCGGTCCAAGGCACCAGCCCGTCCCCACCACGCCCGGGGCCGGCAGGTCGAAGGTGACCGGCTTCGGCACCTCGCCGGGAATCTCGTCCGCGCGGATGAACAGGATCTCCGTGCGCCGGTTCGGACGCCAGGCGTCCTGCGTGTTGAGCACCGGGTCCTGCTCGCCGCAGCCGAGCCACTTGACGATGCCGCCGTTGCAGGCGCCACGGGCGTTGGGAAAGAACCGCGCCTCGGGGATGGCCTGTAGGTCCTCTTCCAGGTAGTCCTCGACCAGCTTCTCCCAGGTGGCATCGCCCATGACGCCGTCGGGGGTGAGCCCGTTGTCCGTCTGGAAGGCGCGGACGGCGGCGTCCGTGGCCGGGCCGTGGTCCTCGTCGATGTTGCCCAGGTAGAAGCCGAGGTCCTGGAGCATGTACTGGTACTCGCGCGTGCCCCAACTGTCGTGCAGGGTGATTCCGCCGAGGTTGCGCTTCCGCAGCTCGTTCCACTCGGCCACGGAAGCGGCCTTGTCACGGCCGGAGGTCAGGTACGCGAAGACGCTCCTCCCCCGCCGCTCGGACAGCGACTGGTTGTAGTCGCCCGAGCCCACGAGGTCGGTGTGCCCCACGATCAGCATCCTCTCGTCCGGGTGGGCGTCCGAGTACGCCGCGGCCCGCTGCAGCACCTCGCGCAGGCAGGGCTCGATGAACGCCTTGTCGAACCAGAAGTGGATGATGAACGCCTTGGCGATGCGGGCGCCCCGGCGCAGCGTGATCGTGACCTGGGTGGTCTCCCCCTCCCGCACCTCGGCCGGCGCCGAGCCGGTCATGGGATCGGGATCGTCCACCACCGCCTCGACCGTGATTTGGCCCGGCGGGAAGTCCGCCTCCGTCCAGACGTTCTCCACCCGGTTCGTCAGC
>JANOCF010000691.1:0-2148 GCA_031412055.1 Holophagales bacterium
ACCGTACTGATTAGGGCAGTTCCAACAGTACCCCTTCCAACCTACTCATTCTATGCTACTTAACCCACCTATTCGTCCGACCTCTCAAAATCCATCTTCCAAAGCACTTCGCCTTGCCACCTACAGCGCCAAATCTCGGACTTAAATGCTTGATCTTGCTCAACTTCCCGTCCGACGTCCGACATCCCTGCCAGAATGGCGCCCTGGCCCTGGCACGCCTTTTGTCAGGCATGACGCTTGCTTTCAATTTTCAAAGACCGAGCCTTCTACCCTGCTGCCGGTTGATCATAAAGCACGACGAGCCGACAGGGAAGAGACTCTGCGCTCACCCCCGCCCCCGCCGCAACAGCTCGCCAAGCTGGCGGGCCAGCTCAGCCGTCATCCTCTCCTCTTCGCAGGCGCGCTGGAAAAGGATCAGAACGGCTGTGGCCTCGCGATGGATCTGCCTTGCTTCAAAGGCCGCCATCAGCTCCACTGCGACGCTCTTCAACTCCCGCACGCGACCCTGATCGGAAAGCAGAACGGCAAGGTCGAGCGTCACCAGCGCGGCGTTGAGGTCCATGCCGAGATCGAGAAACTGTTGCTGCACCTCTCGGAAGGCTGCCTCCGCTTCCTCCATCCGTCCCAGACCGAAGGCGATGTTTCCCTCGGCCCAGCGCAGGCGCACCCGGTCGAGCGGCTCGGCCGTGCCCCGGAATCGATCACGGACCTCCGGCAGGAGACGACTCGCTTCCTCGTGACGCTCAGCACGGATGAGGGAACAGATCAAGTTGTACCTAGCGGAGGTGTAGAGCTGGGGCTCCTGGCGCGCGTCGATCCAATAGAAAGGTTTCCAGAGGAGATCGATGGACTCCGCGAGATCGCCGCTCTCTTCGAGGATCTTGGCTCTCTTGAGGAAGATCTTTCCCTTGCCGTGGGCATCCCCGATCCTCCCGTAGAGCGCCAGGGCATCCCCAGCCAGCTTCAGGGCCTCGGGGAACTTCCGCTGGTCGCGCCGGAGGGAGCTTTCGAGGTCCAGGATCTCGGCTTCCACCCTGGAGCCTTCCATGCCGCTCGCCGCGAGACAGGTCCTCGCCTCCCGAAAGTCGGTCTCGGCGCCCTTGAGCTCGCCGAGCACCCGCCGGGCGTTCGCGCGGCAGGCGAGAGCCCGTGCACGGAGCCCCTGCACCCATTGCGGGTCGTAGACAGCCCCCAGGTGAGACGAGACCCGTACGGCATGATCCGCCAGGTCGAAGGCGGCTCCGGGGTCCTTGCGCACCTGCGCCCGGCTCCTGCGCAGGAGGAGCTGGCACAGGCCCCAGGTGTGGAGGCTCTCCTCCTCCTCGATCCACCCGGCCTGCTCGGGCGCCGGGCGCGCCTCCAGGCGCTCGATCAGCTCCGGCGCTTCCCGGCCCTCGAAGAGCGCCACCTCCTCATCCCAGTGCCCCACCTCTTCCTTGAGGCGCTGAAGCTCCTGGTACGTGTCCCGGCAGGCGGGGCACTGATCGAGGTGATGAGGGACCACTTCGCTGAGCACGTTGTCGTGCTCCAGGCGTCCAGACAGCCACTTCGCCATCGTTTCCAGCGACAGATGCCGATCTCCCACGCGAACCTCCTCCTGACAGAATTGAACGTCTCTCCAAGAGTATAGTTGCCGCAGGGCGGTTTTTTGGGACACGCTACGGAAGAAAAACGGGACCGGCTGGCGAGAACCGGCCCCGAAGTTCTCTAGCCGTTGGGATCGATTGTCATCCCCGTGTCGGGATCGGAAGGGGAAGCCTGAGGACGCCCGTCCGGGTCGATGGACATTCCGGTCTCCGCCGTGGCCCTGGTCCACAGGGTGCGGATGGCCTGGCCCAGGCGGGAGAGCCAGTCGCCGGCCTCCAGGCTTGCGACGGAGGAGCGCGGCTCGAAGCCCAGGGGGAGGGCTTGGACGGTGACCGGCACGATGGGCAGGATGCCCAGGACCGCTACCAGGGTGAGAGCGGCGCGGGTTTGGCGCGGGGAACGTCGGGGCATGGGAAACCTCCTGGAGGGCACGGCGTCCCGGGAGCGTGATTGCCCCCGAAGCCGGCCTCTACAAGAGTAGGTTGCGCCAGAGGGGGCAAAGCGTGGCGAATGGCAGGCTCCGGCCCGCAAAGGCTAGTCTCTACTGGGAGCGCCGGCGTC
>JANOCF010000692.1:0-7120 GCA_031412055.1 Holophagales bacterium
ACCACGTAGTCCTCGACCTCGCCGTTGGCGGCGGGACCGATGGGGGTGAGGCCGCCCGCGGTGGAGCAGCGGAAGCGGGCGTACTTCAGGCCCGGGATGGCGCCGGCGGGGACGGCCGGGGACAGCACGGTGGGCGGACCCGCGGGCACGCTCACCGCGTTGGCGATCTGCTCGCCGGCTTCGAAGACGCCGTTGTGGTTCCAGTCGACCCAGGCGTCCAGGGAGCAGGCGGCGGGACCGCCCGCCGACACCGAGAAGGAGGCGGTCGAGCCCGGGGTGAACGGACCGGTGAAGGTCACGCCGTTCTCGTCGTCTCCGCCCGAGCAGCTGCCGAACACCGGGCCGAAGGAGCCCGTGTCGTCCTGGCTCGCCAGGACATCCTGGTTGAAGCCGTTGTCGGCATCCACGCAGGCGCCCAGGTACGGGGAGCCCGCGACGTCTACGCGATGGTAGGCGCCGGTGTCGAGGGCGGTGGTGTTGTAGTCGCCCGGCACCGTGCCGGACACCACGTCCGGAGCGTCGCCGTAGTCGTAGTCCGGCGCGTCCACCGTGCCGCCGGCGATGAACCCGAAGTCCACGGTGAGGTTGGTGTCGTTGTTGCCGTCCTCTGCGGTCGGCTCGCCGTTGTCGGTGAGCGTCACCGGCAGGCTGGCCGTGAGCGCGCCCACGTCCGTGCCGTTGTCGTCGCCGTTGACGTCGTCGTCCGGGTCGGGCGCCGGGTCGTTGCCGGTGCTGGAGGTCAGACCGGCGAGGGCGCCGCCGCCCGCGAAGCTCTGCGGGGCGACGACCACGATGTAGGTGCCCGTCGCCAGGTTGACGAACTGGTAGCGGCCGGCGAAGCCGTTCTGGGTCGCCGAGTTGGTGGTGCCCAGGTACTCGTCGAGCGTCGGCTCACCGTCGCCGTTGGCGTCGAGGTAGAGGTTGAGGCGGACGTTATCGATGCCGGTCTCGCCGTTCTCCGGCTCGTAGACACCGTCGTTGTCCGTGTCGCGCCAGACTTGGTCGCCCAGGGCGAGGGTGCCCGTGGCGGTGACCAGGCCGGCGTCGATCGTGCGGTTGACCTCGCCCGGCGCCAGGATGACGGTCGCGGTCGCTCCCGTCGTCGTGTTTGCGTCGGAGTCGACCGTGTCGTCCCCGCCTGAGTTCTGGCCTGTGAAGCCTGTGGCCGAGGCCGGCTCCACGAACTGCACGAAGTAGCGGATGCCCGGGATCAGGCCGTCGAACAGGTAGTAGCCGGGCTGGCCGTAGACGTCGTCCGTGGTGACCGTGGTGGCCGCCAGGACATCGCCCGCGCCCGGCTCGGGGTTGCCGTCGCCGTCATCGGCATAGAGGCGGACCGTCACCCCGTTGGCGCCGTCGGAGGGCGACTCGTTCTGGATGCCGTCCGCGTTGCGGTCGAACCAGACGAAGTTGCCCAGGGCGGAGAGCTCGGTGGCGATCAGGCCCAGGTCGAGGGTCGGATTGTCCTCGTTCGCCGCCAGCGTCACCACCGGGGTGCAACTCGTCCCGGTGTTGACGTCAGAGTCGGTGGTATCGCCGCCCTGGTTGGGCGTGGTCACCTCGAAGGTGGGGGGCGGCGTGAAGCAGACGAGGTAGCTGCCCGGCGCCAGACCCGGGAAGCTGTACCAGCCCGGCGCGCTGTCCGGACCGTTGTTGGTGACGGTCGAGGAGACCGGCACGTCGTCCACCGTGCCCGGCAGGCCGTCCGCGCCCGGCAGGAAGAGCCGGACGTAGACGTCGTTCAGGCCCGTGGGGCCGTCGTTCTGGACGCCGTCCGCGTTGACGTCGACCCAGACATAGTCGCCAAGGCTGGCCGCGTCGCAGACACCCAGGGTGATGCCGACCTTCTGAGGCTCGGCCGCCAGGGAGCCCAGGCCGTCGGCCCGCTCCGCCTGGTAGGCGAAGGAGTTGTAGGCAGGGTCGCCGACCGGGACGTTGCCCGGCGTCACCATCGAAAAGGCGAACTCCAGGAAGTCGAACGGCTGCACGACCCGGTTCCCGAACTCGATCTTGAACGAGCGCACCGAGGTGATCGGGTCGGGCGCCACCGTGGTCCAGTTGGGCGGATCGCACGAGGTCGTGGGGCCGCCCACCTCGCCGCGGCAGGGGTTGCCGGAGGTCGAGTAGTAGATGACCGTGCCCGAGGGCGGCGCGATGGGGGCCGCGAGGAGCGGCGTCCACAGCGAGCCGCGCGGGTTGATGTCGCGCACTCCGGTGTCGCCCACGAAGGGGAGGATGTCGATCAGCACGAAGTCCTGCATGGCGACCGTGCCCACGTTCTGCACGCGCAGCCGGTACTCGATGGCGCCGCCGGTGAGAGTTCCGGCCGAGGTCGACACCGAGCCGCCGTCGCAGGTGCCCTGGATCGTCTTGCCGGAGATGAGCTGCGCGATGCCCGCCACCGCGATGGTGCCGGTGGAGCGGCAGAGGATCTCGGCCGTGTCGCCGTCGCCGTCGAGGTCCAGGGCGTCGGCGCCGGAGGAGCTGGAGCAGCGCTGGAGCAGGCCGGGAGCGTCGTGCTCCAGGTTCACGTCGTTGGGCAGGTTGCCGGACGGAGTGCCATTGCGGATCGTGGTCGTGATGTTGATCCAGACCTGCTGGTTCACGCCGAGGTTGCCGCTGCCGGCGTTCCAGCGCCAGCGGAGCAGCGTGCGGCCGGTGCCGGCGAAGTTCGGGATCTGGTCGAAGACCTGAGGCGCGGGCAGGCCCGTGCCCTGGGCGTCGAACGTCCAGGTGACGAAGGTCAGGTTGACCGGCAGGAGGTCGGTCACGACCAGGTCCTCCAGCGCAACCGGGTTGCTCGACTGCGCCGCGCTGCGCACCCGCAGGCGCCAGTTCACCGTCTGGCCGGGGTTGAACGGTCCGATGCCCGAGAGGTTCTCCTTGGCCGGGTTGAGCTGCACGAAGGCGCCGCTCAGGACGAAGCTGCGGCAGGTGTTGCTGTTCACGTTCGTCGGACCCGCCGTGTAGAGCGCGGTGAGGGCGACGCAGTTCGAGATGGTGTCGCCGGTCTCCACGGGGCCGCCCGCGTTGTCGGGGTTGACGATCTGGCCCGTGATCAGGGGACGGTTGGGCGTGGAGCTCGGGGCCATGCCGGGCTGCGCCTGGCCGTACTCCCAGCGGATGCGGGTGATGTACTCGCCCGCGCCCAGGCCCGGCGGCGGAGCGTTGAGGGTGAAGGTGCTCGCGGTGTTGGGAGAGGTGCCCCAGAACGTGAAGACGGCCGGGGCCGTGTTCTTCTCATAGCTCACCCGCACCCCTTGGCCGGCCGCGAAGTTGGCGAGCCCGTTGTACGCGCCGGTGGTGACGCTGGCCACCTGCATCTCGACGGGCAGCGTGTCGATGAGCACCATGCTGTCGAGCGCGACGTTGCCGATGTTGCCGGGCACGATGTCGTAGGCAAAGGTCTGGTTCAGCGTCGGCGGATTGGGGGTGCTGGCCGCCATGTTCTTCGCGAGGCTGACGTCCGGGTCGGGCACGAATGTGTCCACCAGGTGGCTGATGTCTTCGGGACCGTAGGTCCCGGCCGGCTCGCCGAGCGGCGTCGCCTCCGCCGTGAAGCTGTTGGTGACGCTGGTGCCGCTGGGGAACGTGGCGCTCGGGAAGGTGACGTTGACCGTGATGTCGCAGCTGCTCCCCGGGGTCAGCGGCAGGGAGCAGGGGCTCGCCCAGGTGACCGTCGCCGGGGTGGTGTTCGCGCAGCCGGGCTGGCAGTCCGCCGGCGGAGTGGAGCCGTTGAACACGGCGCCGGGCGGCAGGGTGTCGACGACCGGACCGATGGTCGTGAGGTTCAGGTTGCCCGAGTTGTTGATTCGCAGGCGGTAGCTCTCGGGCAGGTCCAGGTGGGCCGGGCCGGTCAGCAGGGTCTTCGAGAGCGTAACCCCGGACGTGGCCACGGCCGTGACTGTCACCGGCGGCGTGGTGAACGTGCCCGGGCTGGTCTCCAGGTTGATGCCGTCCGCCGTGTTGGTGGCCTGGGTGCCGTTCGGCGTGATGCCGGCTGGGAAGCGGACGTTGACGATCAGATCGCCGCTGTTGCCCGCCGGGAGGGGATTGATGAGCTGGAAACGCACCCGCGTGCGCCCGCTCCCTCCGACGTTCGGCGTCACCGCAATGGCTGCCACGTCGCCCGTGGGGCTGGCCGGTATGGTGGAGAGGTACTCCACCTCGGCCGGCAGGAGGTCCACGACCTCCGCGCCCAGGCAGGGCCCCGAGGTGCTGCTGCAGTTGTAGGTCAGGCGATAGGCGAAGGTCTGGCCCACCGTCTTGGTGTTGCCGGGGTCGACCTGGATCGCGGACTTGAGCAGCGGCTGCGCACTCGCCTGAGATGCGAAGAGCGCAAGGATGACGAAAGCCACGCGGGCCATGGTTCGGAACATAGTCCTCCCTGAATCACCAAAGACGGGATGAATGCCCAAAAGGCAAAGTCGCAAGGTAATGGCGGGATTATCTCCCAGTTCCGGGTCGCGGCGGCTGTTACATCGCGAGGCGGACCGTTATTTCCAGAAGGCCGGCCCCGCAGGAGCTTCGTCAAGGCCGAAGCCGGACTTCCTCCGTCCATAGTCAAGGATAATTCGGAATTTTGCATGAGATTCCTGGTAGGATCGTCCCACTCCCTCCTCTGACGATCTCATATCGGGATCTTTTTAGGACCTGGACTGAAAGGATCTTCATGAAAATCAATCGCACCCTGATTCTTGCGTGTCTCGTCGGCTCTCTGGCCGGCAGCCTCTTCGCGGCCGAGCCGCAGACTGAGGCCAAGCCTGAGCCGACGGCTCCGGCGGCGGAGGCGAAGACGGGCAAGATCACTATGGACGAGGCCCGCGCCATCGCCATCGCCAAGGTGCCGGGCGGAAAGATGTCCACGGAGGAGCTCGGCCGGATCGGCACCAAGCTGACCTACTTCTTCGACATCACGAAGGAAGGGGAGAAGGGCCTGGACGTGGTGGCGGTCAACGCGGCGGACGGCACGGTCGTCTCGGTCACGCACAAGAGCGAGTGGGCCGCGCGGCGCGACGCGAAGGAAAAGCGCCGCAAGCGGGAGTAATCAGACCCTCCGGGCCGGGGCGATGGTACGCTCCGGTCTCGCCGCACCCGCGGGTAAAAGCTCCGCACCGGGTGCCGTGAGCCCTTCATGCGAACCAAGCTGCGCCGTATCGCGCTGATCCTTGCCGTCCTCCTGGCCGCAGGCTTCCTCCTCTTCCAGCTCTTCGGTCCCCGGCCATCCGTGGACCGCGACTGGAAGAAGGGGGAGGAGCGCCTCGCCTGGGCCGACTTCGAGGGCCGGCAGGTGCGGGTGCACAACCTCCGCAACGCGCGCTACCGCTCGGTCGACGACTTCGACGTCGTCTGGGAGGAGCGGACCTACGACCTGGACCGGCTGCGCACGGCCTGGTTCGTGGTGGAGCCGTTCTCCGACTACCGGGGTCCCGCCCATACCCTGATGAGCTTCGGGTTTGAGGGCGGCGACTACCTCGCCGTTTCGGTGGAGCTGCGCAAGGAGGAAGGGGAGACGTTCTCTCCCCTCCTGGGGCTGTTGCGCCAGTACGAGCTGATGTACGTGGTCGGGGACGAGCGCGACCTGATCCAGCTCCGCACCAGCCACCGCCACGATCAGGTCTACCTCTACCCGGTGCGCGCGCCGCGGGAGCGCATCGAGCAGATGCTCGTCAGCATGCTCCGCCGGACCAACAGCCTGCGCGAGGAGCCGGAGTTCTACAACACGCTGACGAGCTCCTGCACGACCAACATCGTGAGCCACGTCAACGAGCTGGTTCCGGGGCGGGTCCCCCTGAGCTACACGGTGCTGCTCCCCGCGTACTCGGACGAGCTGGCCTACGACCTGGGACTGATCGAGACCGACCTGCCCTTTGCGGAAGCCAAGCGGCGCTTCAACATCAACGACGAAGCGCTGAGGTACGCGGGGCGGGAGGATTTTTCGCGGGGGATTCGGGAGGGGCTGTAGGAGTGTCCCTACTCCAGCGGCACCAGCTTCGCGCTGGACACGCTCGTCCCATCGAACACCCGCAGCGCCAGCGCCGACTTTCCGTCGCCTCCACTGACATTCACGCAGCTCGACAGCAGGATCCACGTCGCCCCCTTGGGCACGACGATCTGGGACAGCGGCAGCGATTCGTTGCGGGTGCGGATGTCGCTCCGGGCCTCGTCCAGGCGGACCCAGTCGCCCTTCTGGGTGAGGCGGGTGAGCAGGATCTTCTCCTCGGACGGAACGCGGCGGTCGAACCAGGCGAGCCGCAGCGCCCCCTGGTGGTCGCCGAACGGGAGGTCCACCCACCAGTCGCTGCCCTGGCGCCAGATCCCCACCGTGGAATCGGGCTCCCCGGCCTTTCCAGGCTTCCCCCAGGGGGTCCAGGTGGAGCGGCGCCAAGTCTTGCCGGAGTCGTCGGAGAGGTAGACCACACCATCCGCCGAGAGGTAGGCCGCGGACGAGCCCGTCAGCGCGATGAGCTGCCCGCGCCGGGCCGCGGGGAGGCTGGGAACGCCGGTCACCCAGTGCTCTGGGCGCCCGGACGCGGAGAAGAGGCCCGTGCCCACGAGGACGCCGTCCTTGCGCTGCGGCGCGGGCAGGGCCGCGGGCTGGCCCACGGCCGTGACCGTCAGGGCGCCCCGGCTCTCCCAGTCGCGGCCCTTGAGACGGAAGCCCTCCACCCGCACGTTGCCGTCCTCCTTGGCGGGGAACTGGACCAGGAACCAGGCCGTGCCGGTCTGATCGTAGGTCGAGGTCACATTCGTGGCGGTGGGGGTGCGCAGGGGCTCGCCGACCGGCTCCCAGCTGCCGCCGGCCCAGCGCACGGGCTGCAGCCAGGTGTCCCCGCACGGGGAGGCGGCGAGCACGGGGCCGGGTCCCACCGAGCCGCCGAAGCGGCCCTTGGTGGGGTCCGGCCAGGCCCGGGCGCGGCTGCCGTCGCCGCTCAGCTCCACGACCCAGGGGTTGCCGGAGCCCACGGGCGGGGCGTAGAAGAGCGTCGCACCCGAGGTGGTGTCGATGCCGATCAGGGTGAGGGGGTTGGAACTGCCGCAGACCGGACCGGCCGCCGCGACAGCGCTCCGTGCGAGCAGCCCGAGCAACCCGAGCAAGATGAAGAGCGCGGTCGGAGCG
>JANOCF010000693.1:0-3008 GCA_031412055.1 Holophagales bacterium
CCGGGCCTCGAGCAGGAGCTGCACGACCTCGGCACCCAGACCCACGTCTATGTCGGCACCGGCCTCGGCAACCTCATCACCATCTCCCAGGTGGCCCTCGCCCACGACCGGGCGCAGCGCGCCTGGGACCGCTTCTGGGCCGAGCGCAGTACCGAGCTGAAGGCCTGGTGGGAGAAGACCCCGGAAGAGCGCGCCGCCCTGATCGAGAGCCAGGCCGTGCCGGTCCCGCCCGAGGCCCTGCCGTCCGAGGAGAGGACCGAGGCCGACCGGCTCTGGTGGCATCACTGGGCGGGCAGCTCGCCCGACCTTCACGCCTACCTGCGGGAGCTGGCCGAGATCGAGGCCCTGGTGGTGGAAGGGGAGGTCGAGACCGGCAAGATGAGCCTCCTCAAGGAGAAGCAGCGTCGCTTCGGGCAGCTCCAGAAGCGCTGGGGCTCGCCTCAGCCTCCCTGGCTGGCCGTGTCGGCCAACGTGGTGTGGAACCTCCACAACACGCCGGCGGCGCAGATCTCCATGCTCGGCAAGATCACCGGCCTGGCGTTCTCGCCCGTGGCGGCCTGCTCGACGTTCGGCGTGGCGCTGAAGCTGGCGATGGACGCCATCGACCGCGGCGAGGCCAAGGCGGTCGTGGTCGGGGCCACCGATCCGCCGCCGAACCCGATGTCGGTGGGCGCCTTCTACTCGGCGCGCGTGGTCTCCACGGACGGCACGGTGTCGAAGCCGCTCACCGGCATGCGCGGCACCCACGTGGCGGGTGGCTCGGCGCTGTGGATCCTGGGCGACCTGGAGTACATGACGGCACGGGGCTTCCGGCCGCTCGGCATGGAGCCGCTGGCCGTGGGCGTCAGCTCGGACGCCGACCACATCATCACCCCTTCAGTTGACGGCCCGACCGAGGCCATGCGCCAGGCGTTCGAAGGCTCGGGCGTCCGCCCGGACCAGATCGCCACCTGGGATCTCCACGCCACGGCCACGCCGGGCGACTACCAGGAGGTCCACAACCTGCGCTCGATCCTGCCGGACACGGTCCTGGTCACGGCGCGCAAGGGCACCTTTGGGCACGGCATGTCGGTCTCGGGAGGATGGGAGCTGACCGCGCAGTATCTCGGCTACGAGCGCGGCGAGCTGTTCCCGACGCCGCTCGCCCGCGAGGAGCTGAACCGGCAGATCTCGGCGCTGCACCAGAACTTCGTCTGCGACCAGGCGGTGGCCGCTCCCGCCGGCCCGGCGGGCAAGCTCTCCATGGGCGTCGGCGGGATCAATGCGTGCGTGATCTCCCGGCCGTGGAGCGCTCATCCCCCGGACGAGGGCTGAGCCTACTGGGAGCGCCGGCGTCCCCGCCGGCCACACTCCAATTAATTAGTTAGTGCCGGCGGGGACGCCGGCGCTCCCAGTGGCACGATGGCGCTATAGTTCCCTTGGAGGCCATCCGCCCATGATCCGACCCTCGCTCCTCGATCGCATCACCGCCAACCCGGAAATCTTCAGTGGGAAGCCGATCATCCGCGGGATGCGGATCTCGGTCGAGCTGATTCTGAGCCTGCTCGCTCAAGGGGTGCAGCCGGAGGAGCTCCTCGCCGACTATCCCGACCTCGAACCGGAAGACATCCGGGCCTGCATCGCCTACGCCCACGCGGTCATCGCGAACGATTCCCTGGAAGCTGTCCAGGTCGCCCGTCCTCACCGGCCACTTACTGTGATGTAGGGGCGCAGCATGCTGCGCCCCCACATCCACATCCATCCGGTTAGCCAACGTTAGCGCCTCTGCGGGCGGAGGCTCACGCGCGCCGGGGAAGACTCCGGACGCGTTGGGGAACGCCTCCCCAACGCGAAATGACCTCGTCCCCTGCCGTGGCGCGCCGTAATCTCAGGGGGCGGCCCCGTCCCCGAAGGAAATGCCTCGCGTTCCTGTGGGGACGGCATCATTTCCTAAGGGGATGGCTCGTAACGCCAGGGGATGACCCCATCCCCTGGCGTTGCGCGTTCCGCGCGCAGGAAATGACCCCGTCCCCACAGGAAATGGCCATCTCCCGCGCGGCTGCGTGTTCCCCCGCGGCGTGACGGCTCTTTTCCCGCGGCTGGGTGTTGCCACGCAGCGTGGCGACGGTCTCCCCAACGGCTGCGTTACGCCATGGGGCCTTGCACCATCGCCAGCCATCCCTTGAGATACTCGCCCTGCGGGTGCGTGATGGCCACGGGATGATCGGGTGCGGCGGCGAGCGGCTCGAGCAGGGCGACCCTCACGCCCGCTTCGACGGCGGCGGCGAAGAGGATCTGCCGGAAGAGCTTCGAATCCACGGCGCCGCTGCAGGAGAAGGTGAGAAAGAGTCCGCCCGGCTCCACCCGGCGCAGGGCGAGCCGGTTCAGGTCCTTGTAGGCGCGGGCCGCCGCGTCCAGGTCCTGCCGCTTGCGCACCAGCGGCGGCGGATCGCAGACCACCATGCCGTACTGCTCGGTCCGCTGCCGGAGATCCTCGAACACGTTGGCCTTGACCCACTCGGCCCGGTCCGGCCCGAAGCCGTTGCGCGCCGACTGCTCGATCCCCCGCTCGATCACCCGGGACGAGGACTCCAGGTGGACCACCCGCGTGGCTCCACCGCGCAGGGCGTAGAGCCCGAACGCTCCGGAGTGGGCGAAGAGATCGAGGAGCGTCCGGCCGCCGGCCAGACGCTCCACCCTGCGGCGGTTCTCCCGCTGGTCGCAGTAGAAGCCGGTCTTCTGGCCGCCGGTCAGCTCGGACGTCAGCCGGAAGCCGGACTCCAGGAAATGAGCCTCGGCCGGCGGCTCGCCCTCGATCACCTCGTCGCCTTCCGTCGACAGCTCCTCGGCCCGCCGCGCCGGCAAGCCGTTGACCTGCAGGATCGCGAGCCCGGGGAAGGCCTCCCGGAGCGCCGCGTAGGCTTCGTCCCTCAGGGCCTCCAGGCCGGACACCGTGACCTGGCTCACCAGGACGTCGCCGAAGCGGTCCACCGTCCAGCCCGGCAGGCCGTCGCCCTCGGCGTTGAGCA
>JANOCF010000694.1:0-8199 GCA_031412055.1 Holophagales bacterium
TGAAGACCACCTCCGGTCCGGCGCGCGTATCGTCCTGTTTTTCGCAAGTTGCTGATTCCTCTATGTTCCACGGTATCATCCCTCTTCAGGCACGTTGATTGCAAGTGAGATAAGCACCTTTTAGTTGCAGTACCCTGGGGAGGTGCCGTCCAGCCATACGTAAGTCCTGCCAACTTTGAGATCGCCTGATCTCATCTATTTCTTTCCTTCTTCCCCTTTTCAGGGGTAGATCCCCACAATCCAACCGGACTCGAGGCACCTCCCCTTTTGCATCCTCCGGCCCACGGGCCAGGGGATGCTCCGCCTTTCCGTTCTGTCCGGCAACTTATACACAGCCCTTTGCCAGCGCTCTTGAGCCCATGCCGGGAGTTCCGGCGGTCAAAATCGGGCACGCGTGTTGCAGAAGACTTATGGCACGATGAGAATGAACGTGGGGAGACTCCAACCAACCAACTTGATCCTACCCAAGAGAGATCCTCAGAGATCTCAACCTCTTTAAGACCCGCCTGAATCCCCTGTACAAGGGGTAGATTCACAAATCCAACCGGAGATAGGGGCCTCCCCCCTCAAAACCTCCCAGCCAAGGCTGGGAGGTTTTTTATTTGCACGCATCCCGAATCCACTGGGAGCTCCGGACCGGGCATGAGCGTTGCAGGGTATCCAGGATAGAAACAAGTAGGGGAGGTTTCCAACCCACCCAAATTATCCTACCTGTTTTAGAGGTCTCAGGATCTCACCCTCTAAACACCTTGCCGACTTCCCCTTTGTACAGGGGTAAAAACATAAAATCCAACCGGAGAAAAGGGGCCTCCCCCCCTTGTTCCTCTCCGCCCATCGGGCGGAGGGGAACGATCCTCTTGAGAAGCCGCCTGCGCGCACGTCATCCTGGCGTGTCGTAGCGGCACTGCCATATTGGCCTGTCAACATAGAATGACGCGATGCGGCACGCTCTGCTCGACTGGTACGACCGTCATCGCCGGGATCTGCCCTGGAGAGATTCCCGCGACCCCTACTGCATCTGGCTCTCCGAGGTCATGCTGCAGCAGACCCGGATTGAAACAGCACTCCCTTATTACCAGCGTTTTCTGAAAAGATTTCCAACCGTGGCGGCTCTGGCTGCCGCGGAGGTCGAGGAGGTCCTCGCTCTGTGGTCCGGTCTGGGCTACTACCGGCGGGCTCGCCAGCTCCACGCGGCCGCCAGGAAGGTAGCGGAGTCCGGAGGCTTCCCGCGCACGGTCGCCGGGCTCCGGGAGCTGCCCGGGATCGGCGCCTACACCGCGGCGGCCGTGGCCAGCATCGCGTTCGGCGTGCCCGAGCCGGTGCTGGACGGCAACGTGGAGCGGGTCCTGTCCCGCTGGCTCGCCCTGGACCTGGATCCTAAAGGACGGGAGGCCCGCGAGCGGATGCTCGCCGCGGCGGCCGCTCTCCTGGATCCCGAGCGGCCGGGCGACAGCAACCAGGCCCTGATGGAGCTGGGCGCCACGATCTGCGTGCCGCGCCGGCCCCGATGCCTGCTCTGCCCGATCCGGCCCGGCTGCAAGGCGGCCAATGAAGGAGATCCGGAAGCCTATCCGGTGGCGCGCCCCAAACGGGAGCGCGAGCAGCATCGACTGGCCGTGGCCGTGGTGGAGCGGGAGGGAAGCGTGCTCCTGTTCCGGCGTCCTGAGGGGAAGGCGCTCCTGGCCGGCATCTGGGAGCTGCCCTGGGCCGGCCTGGAGGATCCAGAGTCAAGCCTCGCGCAGCGCTACGGCGGCCGCTGGACCCTGGGAGCCCGGCTCGGCGCCGTCCGGCACTCGATCACCTTCCGCGATCTGGAGCTGGAGGTCCACCAGGCGGCGTTCCATCCTCCTTCGGGAGAAGGCGCCTGGGGCTGGTTCGGCGCGCAGGAGCGCTCGGAGCTGCCGCTGTCGTCTCTGGTGACCAAGGTGCTGCGCGAAGCCGCGAAGGCGGACCGCTCCAGCTAGCCGCCCAGAATCTCGGGCAGACGGCTCCCCGGGATCGAAGCCCGTCCTTCCCGAAGTGCCCATTCGGCACGCTCCGTGTCTCCAAGGGCGGCCCACAGCTCCGCGGCCTGCAGGAACCACTCCGCGAACAGCGGCTCGCCGCTCCCGAGATCGGTGCGGAGCTTGTTCTCCAGGGAGGTCTCGACGTCGTCGAAGAGGTGCCGGGCGTTGCGGAGGTCTCCCTTGCGCAGCTCCAGCCAGGCGCGGTGGAGGGTGATGGACTCGGCCAGGTCGGAGCGCCGCGCGGCGGCCTCGCCCAGAGCGCGCTCCGCTTCAGACAAGTCCCCGGCATAGGCGGCGACGAGCCCGGACTCCAGCCAGGCCTCGCCGTCGGACGGATCGGCCGCCAGGACGCGGGCGAGGAGCTTGCGCGCCTCGTCGAGCCGGAGCCGGTGCTTGGCGGCCACGGCCGCCGCGACGAGCTCGTCCCGTCCCGCGCCGCGGCCGGTGCGGGCGGCGGCCAGCGCGGCCTCGAACTCTCCCCGGCCCACCGCCTGGATGGCCGCGCTGCCCGGCGTCCGGCGGAGGATGGCATACAGTCCCAGGCCGCCCAGGAGGGCACCGAGGAGCAGAGCGGCGATCAGGAGGGTTTCAAAGGAGGGCATGGTCTCAAGACTATCGCGTTGCAGCACGGGATCCCCCCGTCCCGCAACACGGCGGAGGACGGTGGCAGCGCAACGGACGCCTTCCGAAGCGCTCCCACCGGCTGGTTGCAACACACCGCCGCCCTGCGCAACGCTCAGCCAGGCGCGGGCAGCGCTCACCGGGGCTCCGGCAACACGGCGCGGGCTGTCCGCAACGCTACGGAAGGTTGGGGAAACGTTCCCCTCGGGTCCGCAGCGTTTCCCGCGGGCTTCGTAGCGTTGCAATTCGGCTCCGCGGCGTCTCTTGCGCCGGTTTTGTGTTGCAGGAGCTCTACAGCAAGGGGAGCTGAGCCGGGCGGAGGCGCTGCCAGGCTTCCTGGTCGACCGCATCGAGCCAGCCTTCGCGCCGCTGGGGGTCGAGGTGAAGGGCGGAGAGTCCGCGGTCCCCGATCTCCCGCGTGAGCCGCTCGTCGACGGCGCGCTGGAAGGCCGGATCGGCCGAGCGGATGCCGTCCGGGGTCGGCCGCTCGACCATGGGCACGTGGATGAGGAGATCGTAGGTGCGCATCCAGTGCTCCAGCAGCCCTTCGAAGCCCTCCTGGCGCCCGGCGGCGAGCAGCAGGTAGACGTAGTTGTCGAGCGCGCTGCGGTCGCAGACCACCACCGGGTAACGCGCCTGGGCCACCAGCTCCTCGGCGATCTGGTTGTGGAGGATCCACGACTGGGCCGCGATCGAGGTCTCCTCATTGATGGGCAACGGGCACCGCCGCGCGACCTCGTGCACCACCTCGACCGACACGTCCCGCCGCTTGAGCCTCGACGCGAGCCCGTAGCACAGGGTGGTCTTGCCCACGCCGTGGGTGCCGATGAAGGCGATCTTGGCGCGGGAGTCGTTCATCCCAGAGCCTCCTCCAGAAGGTCCAATGCCGTCCCCAGCAGCTCCTCCGGGATGGTCAACGGCGGCACGATCTGCGCCACCCGCCCTTCCGGGCCGCCCGCCAGGAGGATGACCCCTTTCGACAGGGCCTCGGCGGTCCACCGCTTGGCGATCTTGGCGGAGCGCAGCTCCACTCCCCAGAGCAGTCCCCGTCCACGGACAGCGGAGATGCCGGAATGGCGTTCCCAGGAAGACAACCGCCGCCCCATCGTCTCGCCGATCCGCGCGGCCCGGGCCGGCAGGTCTTCCTCTTCCAGGACATCGAGGACGGCCAGGGCGGCGGCGCAGGCCACGGGATTGGCGATGAAGGTGGCCGTGTGCCGGGCTTCTCCCTGGGTTTCCCAGCAGCGGAAAAGAGAACGGCTCGCCACCACGGCGGCGATCGGCAGCCCTCCTCCCAAAGCCTTGCCGCAGCAGAGGATATCCGGACGGACGGCCTCGTGATTCACCGCGAAGAGCTTCCCGGTCCGGCCGAAGCCGGTGAAGATCTCGTCCGCGATCAGCAGCGCTCCGTACTTCCGGGCAAGCCGGGCCAGTTCCGCCAGCCAGCCGGCGGGCGGTATCAGGACCCCTTCCCTCCCGACGATCGGCTCGGCCAGAATGCAGCCCACCGCACCGCTTTGCAGCCGCTCCTCCACCCGCGACGGGTCGCAGGCATAAGGGAGACGATGGACGTGCCCGTGGAGATGAGCGGCAAAGGGATCGCGGAACTCGGGACGGGAGGTGACGGCCAGCGCTCCGAGCGTCAGGCCGTGGTACGAGGGCTCGAAGGCGATGACTCCCGGCCGGCCCGTAGCGGCAACCGCGGTCTTGAGGGCGATCTCCACCGCCTCGGCGCCCGAGATGGAGAAGAAGACCTGGCCGTCAGCTATCGGTGCGAGCCGGACCAGCCGCGCCGCCAGCTCGACCCGGAGAGGATGGCCGTGGACGTCCCCCAGCCCGTGGAGCAGCCGGCCTGCCTGCTCGCGGACCGCCTCCACCACCTTCGGATGCCGGTGACCCACCGCGGCCACGCCGAACCCTGAGGTCAGGTCTATATAGAGATTGCCGTCGACGTCCCGGACGTTGGCGCCGGCCGCCTCCTCCCAGAGAAGAGACGCCGCGTCCGGGATCGATGAGAGGGTGTTGACGCCCGGAGCCTCCAGCTCGGCGAGCCGCCGCGACAGCTCACGGGAACGCGGGCCGGGAGGCGGGACCAGGATTTCAGGAGGCAGGCTCCCGAGACTCACATCTCCCGCCGGCCGGCGAGCGACCTCGCCAGGGTCACCTCGTCCGTGTACTCGATGTCGCCGCCGACCGGCATGCCGAAGGCGAGACGAGTGACCCGCACTCCGCGCGGCTTGAGCAGACGGGCGAGATAGAGCGCCGTGGCCTCCCCTTCGACGTTGGGGTTGGTGGCGAGGATGACCTCCTCCACCCCTTGGAGCCGGGTCATCAGGCCGGGGATGGCCAGCCGGTCCGGACCGATGCCGCGATGCGGGGAGAGCGCGCCGAGCAGCACGTGGTAGAGGCCCTGGAACTCCCCCGTGCGCTCGATGGGCTCGATGTTGAACGGCTCCTCGACCACGCAGAGGCGCGCGCGGTCCCGCCGCTCGTCCGAGCAGAAGCGGCAGGGATCGATCGAGGTGATGACATTGCAGGAGGAGCAGTGGAACAGCTTCTCCTTCACCTCGACGATCGCCTGGGCCAGGGCGTGCGCCTCCGCCGCCGACACCTTCAGCAGGTAGTGGGCGAGGCGCGTCGCGGTCTTGGGCCCGATGCTCGGGAGCCGCGACAGCTCGCCGATGAGACGGGCCAGGGGGTCGGACATCTTCTGTGGATCCCGAAGATCAGAACAGGCCCGGCAGGCTGGAGGCCATGGAGCCCATCTTGCCCTGCATCGCCTCTTCCACCTTGCGGCCGGCCTCGTTGACCGCGGCGACGATCAGGTCCTCGAGCATCGAGGGATCCTCCTTGTCCATGGCCTCGGGATCGATCTTCACGGAGACGAGCTGCTTGTGGCCGCTCATGCGGACGGTCACCATGCCGCCTCCGACGCTCGCCTCCACAATCAGATCGTTGAGCTCGCGCTGGAGCTTCTCCTGCATCTCCTGGGCCTGCTTCATCAACTGACGCATGCTGCTCATTGGGCTCACTCCTCCCTGAAACGCTCTTCAACCCGCTCGACCCGGCCCCCGAAAATGTCGAGGACGGTCTGAACGGTCGGATTTTCGACGACGACCGCGGCTCCCGGCGGAGGCGCTGCCTCCACGGGCTCCGGGCTTCTTCCCACTCCTTCCACCAGCTTCCAGGCGGTGCCCGGTCCCCAGACCGCGGCCAGCGCCTCCTCCAGGACCTCCCGGTTGGACGTCTGTTGCAGGCGCGACGCCAGCCAGGTGTCCCCCGGCAGGTGGGCGATGCGCAGGCATCCGTCCTCATGGACAAGCTCGGCTTCCGAGAGGTGAGCGGCCAGCGGCTGCTTGCGGCGGCTCACCTCGTCGAGG
Organism: Holophagales bacterium; assembly: GCA_031412055.1. Lineage (GTDB taxonomy): Bacteria > Acidobacteriota > Thermoanaerobaculia > Multivoradales > UBA5704 > DATMER01. The sequence continues at coordinate 6,008 of JANOCF010000694.1, forward strand.
AAGGCCTGCATCGAATCGGCTCCCGAGGCTGCCGGACGCGAGGGCGCCGGTGCTGGCGCGGAAGCCGGACGAGGCGTTTGTGCCTGTACCTGAGGGACTGCCGGAGCAGCTTCGATCGGCTCGGCGGGCTGCTCTTCCCGTCTAGCGGGTTGAGGGGCCGCCGCCTTGGGAGCAGGTACCGGAGCGGACCGTGGCGCCGGTCTCGGCGCGGCAGCGACCCGCTGGGCGCTCGCGGCCGGAGCCGGAGCCGTCGTTCCGGTCATCCCAGCCATCCCGCCCGCCAGGATCTCCTCGATCCGGCGCAGCTTGGGCAGCTCGGCGGCGCGCAGCCAGGCGATCTCCACGGCCAGGGCGCCCGTCTCGCTGCGGCGCACCGTGGTCTCGCTGTTGAGGAGCTGGTTCATCAGCCGCAGCAGGTTCTCGTAGCCGGCCTGCTTCGCCATCCCGGCCAGAACGTGGGCCTCCTCGCCGGGCAGCTCCACCTGATCGGGATCGCCGCCCATGGCAAGGTGGAGCCCGTCGCGGCAGAAGGAGAGGAACTGGCCGTAGACGTTGCGCGGGTCCCAGCCCTCATCCTCGATCCGCCGGATCGCGGCGCTCACCGACACGCCGTCGCCGCCCAGAATGGCCTCCAGGAGACTCTGGAACAGAGCCGTGTCGAGCCCGCCGAGCAGACGGACGGCATCCTCGTCCGCAATCGTGCCGGAGCCGAAGGTGGCGAGCTGGTCGAGCAGCGCCACCGCGTCGCGCACACTGCCCTCGCCGGCGCGGGACACCAGCCGCAGCGCGGTGTCGCTCGCCTCGATCTTCTCCTTGTCGCAGATCTCGCGCAGCAGCCCGGTGACATCCTGCGAGCTGACGCGCCGGAAGTGGAACTCCTGGCAGCGCGACAGGATCGTGGCCGGGACGGCGTCGATCTCGGTCGTGGCGAAGATGAAGACCAGGTGCGGCGGCGGCTCCTCGACAATCTTGAGGAGCGCGTCGAAGGCCTGCCGCGACAGGCGGTGGATCTCGTCGAGGATCACCACCTTGTAGCGGTCGCGGGCGGCGCCGTAGCGCAGGCTCTCCGTCAGCTCGCGGACCTGCTCCACCTTGGAGTAGGTCGCGGCGTCGACCTCGATGACGTCCATATCGGAGCCGCGGGTGATTTCGATGCAGGCGATGCACTCATTGCATGGCTCGGGCGCCGGACCACGCTCGCAGTTGAGCATTTTGGCCAGAAGTCTCGCCGTCGTCGTCTTGCCGACGCCGCGGATGCCGGAGAAGAGATAGGCCTGGGCGATGCGCCCCTCCTGCACGGCATTGCGCAGGGCGGTCACGATCGGACCCTGTCCGACGAGGCTGGCGAAGTTCTGCGGGCGCCACTTGCGGGCGAGGACCTGGTAGGTCATGGGCGGCGATGGTATCCGATCGCTCGATCGCTGAACCGAGTGGATCGCGGAAAGGTCGAAGGAATGTGCAGCGGCCCACGAAGGGTTCCGGTTTGTCTGCGGCACTCGACCGGATACCTTATCGCTGCTCCCTTCCGGGCCTGACGAGGTTCGGTAACGGACGATGCACAGGACCCGAACCCTTCGCGGGCCGCTGCCAGGAGCACATGCTATGTCCTGGAGTCCTGGGATGTAAAGGAGCGGCAGGGGTGGGATTATTCCCAGAGGCTCTACCGTTGCACAGGACGATTTGCCGCCGTGCGCGGGTTCGAGTAAGATAGCGCGCCTGCCTGGGGACAGGTGGGGTGCCGTGCAGACGGAAAGACCGGAAGATCGGATCTGGATGCTGGAGGCCCTCGCCGAAGCTCGGCGGGCGGCGGAGATCGGCGAGGTGCCGGTCGGCGCCGTTATCGTGCGGACAACCGTGTTGGGCGGGGAGGTGATCGGCCGCGGCCACAACCGGCGCGAGATCGACCACGACCCTCTGGCCCACGCCGAGATCCTGGCGATCCGGCAGGCGGCTTCGAGACTGGCGGGGTGGCGGCTGACGGGTTGCTCGATGTACGTGACCCTGGAGCCGTGCGCGATGTGCGCCGGAGCTCTTGTAAACAGCCGCGTCGAGCGGCTGGTCTACGGAGCGCCGGATCCCAAGGCGGGCTGGTGCGGGACGCTGGGCAATCTGGTCCAGGATCCGCGCCTGAACCACCGGCTGGCGATGACGGCCGGGGTTCTCGAAGAGGAGAGCGCCGCGCTCCTGCGCGG
>JANOCF010000695.1:0-2428 GCA_031412055.1 Holophagales bacterium
ACGTGATTCATCGCCAGGGCGGTGACCAGTGTGGTGATCGCGATGGCCGCGGGCACCTCGCGGTCCTCCGGGTAGACCTGCCGCAGATCCTCGGCCCGGCTGGCTAGCTGCGCCAGGAGCCCCCGGGTGCGCTCGGGGAAGTGGCCGGTCCAGCGGTAGACGTCCGCCGGCAGGTCGCTGGCCATCCGCCGGATCAGGTCGGCCGCCGGACGACGGGGCGCGTCGGTCGAGAGGTCCTCCCAACGGCCAACGTCCTCGAAGATGGAGCGCAGGGCACCGTCCATCCCCGGCGGGAGATCCTCATCCCCGGGGATCTCGGGGCTTCCCGGAATCGTCCCTCCGTAGTACTGATCCAGGCTGTACTGGATCTCCCCCACGTCCTCGTCCAGTTCGTCGTCCGTCACCAGCGGGTCGCGGTCGCGCTGGGCGGTCATAGCGCGGTCGCAGTACTCCAGCTTCTCTAGGACCGTAGGCCAGCCGGCATACTCGCGCCGCCAGTCCAGGCCCGGCGTCATCCAGACCGCGAAGGTCTCGGCCCAGTCCTCGTCAGGATGCTTCTGCGCGTACCAGCCGGGCAGGTGGCGGACGAAGCGCCGACTGAACGGCTCGGGACGGTACTCCTCACGGTAGGGCTGGGTCATCGAGCCGAAGAGCTTGACCCACTCCTCGTCCTCGTAGAGCTTGTAAGCGTAGCTGACCACGTGGCCCATCTCGTGCCGGAAGTAGCGCAGGAGGTCGGCGCGGCCGAGGCCCTCGACATGGCCGGTGCGCTCGGCGTGCAGCTCCGTCAGCTCGCGGCTTGCCAGGTAGAACGGGATGGCGATGGCCACCGTTCCGAAAGGGACGCCCCACTCGCTGGACAGGTACCAGCGCGGCCGGACCTTGTGAATGCCGGCACGGGCGAGCTCTTCGTCGAACTCCGCCAGCACGGGCTCGAGCCGCGTGCCCTCGATCCGCAGTCCCAGGTCGCGGATCGGACGGGAAAAGTGCGATTCCTGGAATGGGGGTGCCTGGGTCTCCATAAGTCCTCCTCGAGAGAGAAAGGCAAGATCGATGCCGAAACCTTGTAACCTTGCGGCCGATCCCCCCGTAGTGGTCTGCAGGCCCGCCGGAAAGGTGGGCTCCAAAGGGAGGAGACACCCCATGAGACCCATGAAAAAGATCGCTCTGCTCGCCGGCGTCACCCTGCTGGGCGCCCTGCCCGCTTCCGCCGACGAGGTGGTGCGCACACTGAACGGTCAGGCTTCCGCGGCCAATGTATCCGGCATCCATCTCGACTTCCCGGTCGGCGAGGTCCAGGTTACCGCGGGCTCCGGACGCCAGGTGCAGGTCCGGGTGGAGCTGGAGTGCGATTCGCCCCGGAAGTCCCGCTGCGTCGAGGCGGCCAAGGGGATCGAGCTGGTCTCGACCACCGTGGACGACCGCCTCCGCGTCGGGCTCAAGGGTTGGCCCAAGGCCGGAACCAAGGGCCTGGAGGCGACCTATATCGTGAGCGTACCCCGCGACCTGCCGCTCAAGGCCGATCTCGGCGTGGGCGAGCTGAAGATCTCGGGCATGGAAAACGACGTGACCGCCGACCTGGGCGTGGGCGAAGTGCACGTGACCATGGCGGAGAACGCCGTCGGATCGGTGGGCCTCGACACGGGTGTCGGCGAGGCGAGCCTGTACGCCCAGGGCCGCCACTGGGAGAGCTCCGGCTTTGTCGCCCGCGAGCTGAACTGGAAGAAGGGCCGCGGCAAGGCCGAGGTGCGGGTCGACTGCGGCGTCGGCGAGGCCCAGGTCCGTCTGGAGTGAAAACGGATCTGCACGTTGCCTTGGTCGAGCCCGAGATCCACTGGAACACGGGAAGCGCCGGCCGCACCTGTCTCGCGGCCGGCGCGCAGCTTCAAATGTTAGAGCCTCTGGGCTTCTATCTCGACGCACGCGAGGTCCGCCGCGCCGGTCTCGACTACTGGCCGCGGGTGGATCCCCGCGTCTGGCCCTCCTGGACAGCCTTCGAGGAACGGATTGCGGAGCTGGGCGAGCCGTTCTTCTTCAGCTCCGAGGCGACGCGGGACTACTGGAGCGTCGAGTATCCCGAGCGGGTTGTGCTGGTGTTCGGGAAGGAGAGCGTGGGGCTGCCCCGGGAGGTCCGGGACCGGTATCGAGAACAGGATCGCCTGCTCAAGATCCCCATGTTGGATGCGGAGATCCGCTCGCTGAATCTTTCGACGTCGGTGGCCCTGGCGCTATACGAGGTGCTGCGGCAGCGAGGAATCCGCTAGAGATCCAACAGGTCCCTCTTCATCCACGCGCCCGGCTCCTCTTCCCCGAATCCTCCCCCGCCCGGGGTCTCCAGGATCAGCCGGTCGCCCGGCCCGACCTCGCAGCCATCGACGGACTTCAGCTCCTGCTCCGCACCATAGGAACGGATCAACCGCTGCCGCCC
>JANOCF010000696.1:0-2729 GCA_031412055.1 Holophagales bacterium
GGCTTTCCGCGCTCAAGGTACCGGCGAATCTTGGCAAAGGCTTCAAAAGCAGTCTTCCTCCCGGGTCGGTCTCAACGGGCTGCAAGGATACAGAACTCTGGCTACAATCTCCGTCGAGCTCCGTCGAGCCCGTTCGCTCTCAAGGAGAACCTGTCCAATGCCCTCGATCCCTGGCCGGTCCCGACTGTCCCTCTCGATCCTCGTCCTCCTGCTCGCCGCCCTGCCCGCAGTCTCTCAGCCGCAGGCGCCGCAGGCCGCTCCTCTCCTCGGCTTCAGCGAGGAGCGGGCCGCGGCCCAGCGCGAGCTGGAGACGCGCTTCGACTCCCACCTCAAGGCCGAAAACCTGCGCGAGTGGATGAAGCGCATGAGCGCGCGGCCTCACCACGTGGGCTCCCCTCACGGCAAGGAGAACGCCGAATTCATGGCCGGCCTCTTCCGCTCCTGGGGTTATGACACCCGGATCGAGGAGTTCCAGGTGCTCTTCCCCACGCCCAAGACACGCCTGGTCGAGATGGTCGGGCCGACGCGCTTCACCGCGCAGCTGTCCGAGCCCGCCGTGCCCGGCGACTCCACCTCCGGTCAGGCGGACGAGCAGCTCCCGACCTACAACGCCTACTCCGTGGACGGCGACGTCACCGGCGACCTCGTCTACGTCAACTACGGCGTGCCCGCCGACTACGAGGAGCTGGAGCGGCGCGGCGTCGACGTGAAGGGCAAGATCGTCATCGCCCGCTACGGCGGCTCCTGGCGCGGGATCAAGCCCAAGGTCGCGGCCGAGCACGGCGCGATCGGCTGCCTGATCTACTCGGACCCGCGTGACGACGGCTACTTCCAGGGCGACGTCTACCCCGAGGGCGGCTGGCGCCCCGAGCACGGCGCGCAGCGCGGCTCGGTGGCCGACATGCCGCTCCATCCCGGCGATCCTCTCACGCCGTTCGTGGGCGCCACCAAAAATGCCAGGCGCCTGAAGCGCGAGGACGCCAAGACCCTCACCAGGATCCCGGTCCTCCCGATCTCCTACGCCGACGCCCTGCCCCTGCTGCGCGAGCTGGGCGGTCCCGTGGCGCCGCAGGAATGGCGGGGCGCCCTGCCCGTCGCCTACCGCCTGGGACCGGGACCGGCCAAGGTCCATCTCAAGCTCGAGTTCGACTGGAAGCAGGTCACGGCCTACGACGTGGTCGCGAAGCTCGAGGGCTCGGAGCATCCGGACCAGTGGATCCTGCGCGGCAACCACCACGACGCCTGGGTCAACGGCGCCATGGATCCCGTGAGCGGCATGGTGGCCGTCATGGAAGAGGCGCGGGCCGTGGGCGAGCTGGTCAAGACCGGCTGGAGGCCGAAGCGCACCCTGGTCTACCTGGCCTGGGACGCCGAGGAGCAGGGCCTGCTCGGCTCCGTGGAGTGGGCCGAGACGCACGCCGACGAGCTGCGCGAGAAAGCCGTGGCGTACATCAACTCGGACAGCAACTCCCGCGGCTACCTCGACGTCGGCGGCTCCCACACGCTGGAGGTGCTGGTCAACCAGGTGGCCCGCGACGTCATCGATCCGCTGAAGGGCATCAGCGTGGGCGAGCGGCTGCGCGCCGGGAATGCCGTCTACGGCGGTCCCCAGGACCGCAAGGACGCGCTGGCGAATCAGCCCTTCCATATCCAACCCCTGGGCTCGGGGTCGGACTTCACCCCCTTCATCCAGCACCTCGGCATCGCCTCGCTGAACGTCGGCTACGGCGGCGAGGATGAATACGGCCAGTACCACTCCATCTACGACTCCTTCGACCACTACACCCGCTTCATGGACCCGACGTTCGAGTACGGCGTGACCCTGGCCCAGACCGGCGGGCGTCTGGTCCTGCGCCTGTCCGAGGCCGACACCCTGCCGTTCGAGTTCACCCGGCTGGCCCACGCCATCGGCACCTATGCCGACGAGGTGGCGGCGCTCGCCGACACCCTGCGCACCGAGTCAGAGGAGCGGGGCCGGATGCTGGATGAGAAGCTCTACGAGAAGATCGACGATCCGAAGCAGACCTGGGTCGCGCCTAAGCGTCTCGATCCGGTTCCCCACCTCAACTTCGCGCCGCTGCGCAACGCCGTGGACGCGCTGCGCAAGAGCGCCCAGGCCTATGAGAAGGCGGCGGCCGGCGACAAGACGCTGCCCGCGCTGTCAGCGGATGGCCGCGCCCGGCTCGACGGCATCCTGCTCAAGAGCGAGCGCGCCCTCATGCGCCGCGACGGCCTCCCCGGCCGTCCCTGGTACCGCCACGACATCTACGCTCCCGGCTTCTACACCGGCTACGGCGTGAAGACACTGCCCTCCGTGCGCGAGTCGCTCGAGCAGCGGCAGTGGAAGCAGGCCGGCGAGCAGATCGAGCTGGTGGCAAAGACGATCGAAGGCGCGGCCAGGGAGATCGACAAGGCCACGGCGATTCTGGAAGGGAAGTAGACAGAGACGCTGGTCTTAGTTAGACGGGCAGCCTTCAGGGTAGCCCCAGAGGGGCGGCGGACCGACCGAAAGGTGCTGCCGCCCCTGCCCACCGTACTGATTAGGGAAATTCCAACGCATGAACGGGTTGAGCATTCCCGCCGGACGACTGAGCGAGTCTCAATCCCACCGTACTGATTAGGGAAATTCCAACGCCATGGGTGGTGGCATGTTCATGGACTACGTCCAGAAGTCTCAATCCCACCGTACTGATTAGGGAAATTCCAACGCCTATCTTCGGAGGTTCGGC
>JANOCF010000697.1:0-1822 GCA_031412055.1 Holophagales bacterium
GGATCAGCGTCAGCTACCCGCTCCCCGGCACCAAGTTCTACGACATGGTCCGCGAGGAGCTGGTGGTCAAGGCGAACTGGGAGGACAGCAGCGATCTCGCCATGATGTTCCAGGGCACCTACCAGACCCCGTTCTACCGCAAGCTCCACCAGGTGGTGCACCACGACCTGGATCTGCGCAAAAAGTTGGTGGGCAACACGGATCCCGCCCTCCTGGAGGAGCTGGACCGCCTCAACGCCGACTGGCTGGAGCTGGGCCGCCTGGAGGTGGAGCACCGCAGCGCCGAGCCCACGGTCCTCAACAAGACCTACGCCGAGCCCGAGGCCCCGGACCTCAGCCAGGACTGGAACTGATGCCCGACATTCTCCTCACCCACGGCTACTTCCTTTTCGAGGACGAAAAGGAGCGCCAGATCATGAAGCCCTACCCCACTCTGGGGCTGCTGTACCTGTCCGCCTACCTGCGGCAGGAGGGCTTCGGCGTCGAGGTCTTCGACACCACCTTCGCCAGGCGGGGAGAGCTACACGCCCGCCTCGACGCCGGTCCGGGAGTCCTGGGCATCTACACGAACCTGATGACGCGGGCGTCGGTCCTCGACGTGATGGCCCGCGCCCGGTCCTCGGGCTGGATCGTGGTCCTGGGCGGACCTGAAGCCGCGGGCTGGCCCGAGGAGTATCTCGCTCAGGGCGCGGACGTGATCGTCGACGGCGAAGGCGAGCGCACCATGGCCGAGCTGATCCCGGCCCTGGCCGAGCGCGGAGTTCATCGTCTCCATGGCGTCGCGGGCACGATCTTCCGCGACGAGAACGGCCTGCTCGTGCACAACCCCGCCCGCGAGCAGATCGCGGACATCGACACCCTCCCCTGGCCCGACCGCGGGCAGATCGACACGCAGCGCTACGTGGAGGTCTGGCGCGAGCATCACGGCATGGGGAGCGTCAACCTGATCACGGCGCGGGGCTGCCCGTACCACTGCCGCTGGTGCTCGCACGCGGTCTTCGGCTTCACCCACCGCCGCCGCACCCCGCTCAAGACGGCCGACGAGCTGGAGCACATCCGCGACGCCTACCGGCCCGACCAGGTCTGGTACGCGGACGACGTGTTCACGATCAATCACCGCTGGCTCTACGACTACGCGGCGGAGCTGAAGCGCCGGGACCTGCGCCTCCCCTTCGAGACCATCTCCCGGGCCGACCGGATGATGAAGGACGAGGTCCTGGCGACGCTGGCGGAGATGGGCTGCTACCGCATCTGGATCGGCTCGGAGAGCGGCAGCCGGCGCGTGCTCGACTCGATGGAGCGCGGCGTGACCCCCGAGCAGGTGCAGTGGGCCTGCCAGGCGGCGCGCCGCCACGGCATCGAGGTCGGCATGTTCCTGATGTGGGGCTACGAGGGCGAGACGGCCGAGGACATCGAGGCCACGATCGATCACGTCAAGAAGAGCGATCCCGCGATCTTCCTGACCACGGTGGCCTACCCGATCAAGAACACGGCCTACTACAAGGAGGTCGCGGACCGGGTGGTAACCCCGAAGTCGTGGGCCGAGGGGAGCGACCGCGACCACGCCATCCGCGGCCGGCACTCGCGGGTCTACTACAAGCATGCGGACCAGCTCCTGCGCCAGGAGGTCGAAGCCTTCCGGCTGGCCGGCAGCGATCCGGCGCGGGCCTCGGAGCTGCGCGACGCGGCGGCGAGGTCGCGGGAGGCGATGATGGCGGCGGCAGGCGAGGTCGAGGCCTGAAGCCCTCACCCCCGGCCCCTCTCCCGGCCGCACACCCAGGACCCCCGGGAGAGGGGGGGCGTGGACGCACCAGGTCGAAGC
>JANOCF010000698.1:0-5684 GCA_031412055.1 Holophagales bacterium
TCTTGGAGCGCAGGAGCTCGACATCGTGCTCCATCTTGGCGGCGTCGTACCACTCCTCGCTGCTGCCCCGTCCCAGGAGCACCGGCGGAAAGCCCGATAGATCCCGCTGCTCCAACTCCGGCGGCACGTCCCCGCCCAGGACGATCAATCCATGGCATGAATGGCCGCACCCCGAAGCCGCCCGGTAGGCCATGGCGGCCCCCTGGGAGAAGCCGAGGTACACGAGGCGCTCGGAAACGGGGAGGTCCTGCTTGATCCTTGCGACCACGCTGGACACGTAGCGAATGTTGTCCAGGATCGCCTGGTCCCGGTCCTGCCGGGTCATCCAGCTCGCGATCACTTCGCCCGTCCGGTTGTAGAAGGGGTGGAGGGCCTGCACCGCGCAGAGCACGAAGCGGGAGGCGCCGGGGATGCGGCGAAGCTCCTCCAGGTGTCGCCCAGCGTTCTCGCCGTAGCCGTGGCATCCGACCAGGAGTGAAGCCCCTTCCACTTCCGGCGGCACCTCCAGAAGGTAACGGCCGTGGATCAGCGTTGCGATCTGCCTCGTCTCGGTGTGCCGCTCCCCTCCCGTCCCGGTCATGCCCTTTTCCTTTCAGCGCGGTCGGAGCGCCGGTACAGCGGCGCGCTCAGCTCGTGGGCCTTGTTCTCCAGGAGCAACGCGAGGTCGGGGCTCCCCAGGTTCTCCTCGATCAGACGGACCAGGGCGCTGCCCACCACCACACCGTCCGCCATCTCTCCCACGGAAGCGACCTGGGCCGCCGTGGAGATGCCGAAGCCAACGGCCAGCGGCTGGTCGAGGCGCTTGCGCAGCCGCTTGACCTCCCGGACGAGATCCGAAGGCAGAGACGTCTGCTCGCCCGTGACCCCGGTGCGCGAGACGTAGTAGACGAAGCCCGAGGAGACCCCCGCCACCCGGTTGACCCGGTCGCGGGTGCTGGTCGGGGCGAGCAGAAAGATCGTGTCCACCCCCTGCTCCCGCAGCGCCGGCACCAGCTCGCGCTCGCCCTCCTCGGGCGGCAGGTCGACGCAGAGCACGCCGTCCACGCCGGACGATCCGGCCTGCTCGGCGAAGTGCTCGATTCCACGGGCGTGGATGGGGTTGAAGTAGGTGAACAGCACGATGGGGACGCCCAGGCGGTCGCGATGCCGCGCCACCATCTCCAGGATGTTGGAGAGCTTGGTCCCGGACGCGAGAGCCCGGATGGCCGCCCGCTGGTTGATCGGTCCGTCGGCGATGGGGTCGCTGAACGGGACCCCCAGCTCGATGATGTCGGCCCCTCCGGCGGTCAACGCTTCCAGAAACGACTCCGTGGCTTCCAGGTCCGGATCGCCCGCCATGAGGAAGGGGATGAAGGCGGCCCTCCCCTCCTTGGCGCACCGGGCGAAGACGTCGTCGATCGCGCTCATCGGTTCCCTCCCACCCGCGCCGGCTCGGCGGGGTCCGCGTGCTCACGGTCCCAGGCGAGCACGGACTCCACGTCCTTGTCGCCGCGGCCCGACAGATTTACCAGGACGATGCGGCGCTGCGACAGGCGCGGCGCCCGCTTGATCACCTCGGCCACGGCGTGGGCGCTCTCCAGGGCGGGGAGGATGCCCTCGGTGCGCGCGAGGAGATGGAAGGCGGCGATCGCCTCCTCGTCGGTGGCCGAGGTGTACTCGACGCGGCCCGACTCGCGCAGCCAGACGTGCTCGGGACCCACCGCCGGGTAGTCGAGCCCGGCAGATACGGAGTGAGTCTCGGCGATCTGCCCCTCCCGGTCCTGGAGCACCATGGTGCGGGTGCCGTGCAGGACCCCCATCTCGCCGCCGTGGAAACGCGACGCGTGCTCGCCCAGCCGCTGGCCCCGGCCGCCCGCCTCGACCCCGATCAGCCGCACCTTGGAGTCGCCCAGGAAGGCGGTGAAGAGACCGATCGCGTTGCTGCCGCCGCCTACGCTCGCCACCGCGAGGTCCGGGGACCCGGTGCCGGCAATCCGCTTGAGCTGGACCAGGGCCTCGTCGCCGATCACGCGATGGAAGTCGCGCACCATCCGCGGGTACGGATCGGGTCCCAGCACCGAGCCGAGAACGTAATGCGTATTGCGGACGTGGGTGACCCAGTCGCGGAGCGCCTCGTTGATGGCATCCTTGAGGGTGCAGCTGCCGGAGTCGACAGGCACCACCTCGGAGCCGAGGAGGCGCATGCGGTCGACGTTCAGCCGCTGGCGCCGCATGTCCTCGCTGCCCATGTAGACCGTGCAGGAGAGGCCCAGGAAGGCGGCGGCCGTGGCCGTGGCCACGCCGTGCTGGCCGGCTCCGGTCTCGGCGATGACCCGCTCCTTCCCCATGCTGCGGGCGAGCAGGCACTGGCCGACCGCGTTGTTGATCTTGTGCGCGCCGGTGTGGAGCAGGTCCTCGCGCTTGAGGAAGATCTGGGCTCCCCCAAGGTCGTGGCTCAGCCGCTCGGCGAAGTAGAGGGGCGTTGGCCGTCCCACGTAGTCGCGCAGCACGTCGGCGAGCTGGCGCCGGAAGGACCGCTGCTTGCTGGTCCGGTCGTAGGCGCGGGTCAGCTCGGCCAGGGGCGCCATGAGCGTCTCGGGCACGAAGCGGCCGCCGTACTTGCCGAAGTAACCCTCCGCGTCAGGTAGGGCTTGAGATCTGCGCATTCCGTACCTCCTCAAAGAGCCGCCGCAGCAGCTCCGGATCCTTGATGCCGGGGGACGACTCCACCCGCGAGCAGACGTCGACCGCGAAGGGGCGGCTGGCCTCGATGGCCTCCCGCACGTTGTCCGGTCCGAGACCGCCGGCGAGGAAAACCCGCCGCTCCCCGGTCCGTCCCGAGACCGCCCCGAAGTTCCATGCCGCTCCCGTGCCGCCGTAGAGGGAGCCGTGGGGCGCGTCGAACAGCCAGGCCCACACGCTCGACCAGGCCGCGAGCTCCCCGGAGCCCGGATCGCCGCCGGTCCGGAAGGTCTTGACGGCCCGCTCCGCATAGGGAGCCACAGCCTCGGGCGTCTCGTCGCCGCTGAACTGGAGCAGGTCGAGCCCGACCTGGGCGTCGATCTCTTCGACCTCGCCAGCCGGCCGGTTCACGAACACGCCCACCATCATGACCCAGGGGTTGGCGTCCTGCGCGGCCGAGACGATCTCCCGCGCCCGATCCACGCTCACGTACCGCGGGCTGCGCGGGTAGAAGTTTAACCCGAGGAAGTCGGCGCCCATTTCAACCGCCAGACGCGCGTTGGCGGGATCGGTGACGCCGCAGACCTTGACGAGGGTGCGGTCGCCGATCTGGACGCGGTCGTTCATGCCTGGCCCGTCAGCTCGCGCAGCTTGGCGCCGACGTCGGGAGCAAGGAGCAGCGACTCGCCGATCAGGAAGGCGTCGAACCCGCTGTCGCGCAGCACCAGCAGGTCCAGGGCGTCCCGGATCCCGCTCTCCGCCACCCGGACCGCGCCTTGCGGCAGGCTCGGTACCAGGGACATGGAGTGCTGGAGGTCGACCTCGAAGGTCCGCAGGTCGCGGTTGTTGATCCCGACAATCTCCCAGGGTTCGCCCATGAGCCTGGCCACGTCCTCCGCGTCGTGGGTCTCGATCAGCGGGACCAGGCCGAGCCCGCGCGCCAGGCGGGCGTAGCGGGCCAGCTCTTCGGCCTCGTGCATGGCCGCGATCAGCAGCACGGCGTCGGCCCCGGCCTCCCTGGCCCAGACGAGCTGGATCGGATCGACCACGAAATCCTTGGCGATGGTGGGCAGACCCGATGCCTCGCGGCAGAGGGCGAGCAGATCATAGCCGCCGTGGAAGAAGTCGGGCTCGACGACCACCGAGAGGGCCGCGGCGCCGTTTTCGGCATAGGTCCGCGCCTGCGCCACGGGATCGACCTTGCCGTGCAGCGAGCCCAGCCGGGGGGAGCCCATCTTGACCTCGGCGATGATCGGAGGGATCTCCGCGCGGCGGCCGCCCACCAGGGCTCCGAGAAAACGGTTGTCCGCCGGAGACAGGGGCTCGCCCTCGGAGAGGGAGACGTCGCTGATCTCGATGCGCTGCCGCCGCCGCTCCGCGATGCGCACCAGGATGTCGGGTGGAGAGCTCATGTCAGGAAATCCTTCAGCTCTTCCAGCTTCCTGGCCGCGGCTCCCGAGGCGAGGCTGGCGCGGGCGGCTTCGTACCCCTCCTCCAGGGTCGGAGCCAGTCCGGCGACGTAGATGGCCGCGCCCGCGTTGAGCGCCGTCACGTCCGAGAGAGGCCCTTTTTCTCCACCAAAGACCCGGTGCATCAGGGCCGCGTTCTCGTCCGGCATGCCGCCCGCGAGGTCCTCCACCCGGACGCGGCGGATGCCGAAGCGCTCGGGCTCCAGGGTGAACGTCCGCACCTCGCCGTCACGCACCTCGCCGACGGTCGTGGACCCGGTGATGGTGATCTCGTCCAAACCATCGCCGTGGACCACCAGGGCGTGCTCGGCCCCGAGGTCCCGGAGCACCTTGGCGATCACCTCGACCAGACCCTCGGCGTAGACGCCCATGAGCTGGCGGCGGGCGCCGGCCGGGTTGGTGAGCGGACCGAGGACGTTGAAGATGGTCCGCATGCCCAGCTCGCGGCGCACGGGCATGACCTCGCGCATGGCCGGATGGAGGAGCGGCGCGAACAGGAAGGCGATCCCCACCGTGTCCAGCGCCCGGCCCGCGGTCGCGGGGTCGATCTCGATCTTCACACCGAGCGCGGCCAACACGTCGGCGCTCCCCGACTTGCTGGAAACCGAGCGGTTGCCGTGCTTCGCGACCGGAGCCCCGGCCGCCGCCGCCACCAGGGCCGCGGCCGTCGAGATGTTGAAGGTCCCGCGCCCGTCGCCGCCCGTGCCGCAGGTATCCACCACCCGGGTCGCCGTGTGGGGGATGGGGATGACCCGCCGACGCATGGCCGCCGCGGCGCCGCTGATCTCGGAGACCGCCTCGCCCTTCATGCGGAGCGCCACGAGGAGGGCGGCCTTGATCGGCTCGCTCACCTGCCCGTCCATGAGCGCGCCGAACAGCTCCTCGGTCTCCTCGCGGCTCAGGCTTTCGCCGGCGACGAGGCGCCAGAGAACCTCCTTGGGATCGAGAGTCATGACGGCTTCTCCCCTCCCTCCTTACGGCAGAGCTCGAGGAAGTTGGCGAGCATCAGGGGACCCGAGCTGGTCAGCACGGACTCCGGATGAAACTGCACGCCCCAGTATGGAAGTTTGCGGTGCCGCATCCCCATCAGAGTGCCGTCGTCGGCCCAGGCCAGCGGCTCCAGCTCCTCGGGCAGGGTGCCCTCCTTGACTTCCAGGCTATGGTACCGCGTGGCGTCGAAAGGGTTCGGCAGACCCGCGAAGACACCCTGATCCTCGTGCCGGACGGGCGACGTCTTGCCGTGCATGAGCCGTGGAGCCCGGTCGACCGTGGCGCCGAAGGCCAGACCCAGCGCCTGGTGCCCGAGACAGACCCCCAGGATCGGAATCCGCGCCTGGCGGCGGAGCAGATCGAGACAGACGCCCGCGTCCTCGGGCCGGCCGGGGCCGGGAGAGAGGATGATCCCCTCGGGACGGCGCCCCAGCATGGCCTCGGCGCTCTCGGCGTCGTTGCGCAACACTGCAACCTCGGTCCCCGTCGCGGTCAGCATCTGGACGAGGTTGTAGGTGAACGAGTCGTAGTTGTCGACCATCAGGATCACGACCGGTCTCCTCC
>JANOCF010000699.1:0-8595 GCA_031412055.1 Holophagales bacterium
CCCCGCGAACCTCGCGGACAAGGATCACCGCCGCAGCCACCGAAGGGTGCGCGGCCAGGGCCGCCTCGATCTCGCCGGGCTCGACTCGGAACCCGCGTACCTTGACCTGCTGGTCGATCCGGCCCAGAAATTCAAGGGAGCCATTCGGGCGCAGGCGGACGAGGTCGCCCGAGCGGTACAGCCGGGCGCCGGGGACGCCGGGATCGCCGTGCGCGTCCGGGACAAACCTCTCGCCCGTCAGCGCCGGCCGCTCCAGGTAGCCGCGGGCCAGGCAGCCGCCGAGATGGAGCTCTCCCGGCACACCCACGGGCAGCGGATAGCCCCGGCGGTCGAGAACCAGCGCTGTCCGCCCCGCGAGGGGACGGCCGATCGGCACGGAAGCGCCGGCGCCCAGGGCTCCGGGAGCCACCTCTTCCAGAGTGGCCGTGATCACCGTCTCCGTGGGTCCGTAGCCGTTGAGCAGCCGCACGCCCGCCATCGGGGTGCGCAACCACTGGCGCGCCGGCTCGGCCAGCACCTCCTCGCCGCCGACGATCACCAGCCGCAGGGAGGGGGGCGGAGCCGTGAGCGACGCGACGTCCTGCACCCACGTCTGCCATACGGCCGTCGGCAGGTTCAGCACCGTGAGGCCGAGCGCCTTGATCCGCGGCGCGAGATCCGCCGTCTCCCACATCCCCTCTCCACGCAGCACCAGGGTCGCTCCCGCCACCAGGGTGGGCAGGATCTCCTCCATCGCCACGTCGAAGGCGGGCGAGGCGAACTGGAGGACCCGGTCGCCCGGGACCAGCCCGTAGGCGGAGATCACGGTCGCGCAATGCCCGGCCGCCTCGCGGTGGACCACGGCCACGCCCTTGGGCCGTCCCGTGGACCCCGAGGTGTAGATCACGTAGGCGAGGTTGTCCGGCAGTGTTGAAGCGACGGACACGAGATTGAGGTCATCGGCCGCTTCGAGACTGTCGAGCAGGAGCCGCGGGAGGCCGGCCGGGAGCTTCGGTGCCAGGCCGGACGTGGTCGCCAGCACCAGGGCGCCGGAGTCCTCCACCAGGAAGGCGAGCCGCTCTGAGAGGTGGCCGGGATCGAGCGGCACGCACGCGCCCCCGGCCTCCAGGATGCCCAGCAGGCCTACCACAAGCTCGGACGAGCGGCCGGCGCACAGGGCAACCCGCGTCTCCGGCCCCACACCCAGGGCGCGAAGGCCCCTGGCCACGCTCCGGGCGCGGGCGAGCAACTCGCCATAGGTCAAGACCTCTCCCCCGCCCGCCTCAACGGCCGCGGCATGGGGCGTGCGGAGAGCCTGGCGCTCGATCAGCCCGTGAAGGGTGAGGATGGCGGGTGGCTCGGCCGCTCCGCCGCTCCAGGTGGCCCGGAGCTGCGCATGCTCCTCCTCTGTCAGCAGCGACAGCTCGGAAAGCCGCGCCTCGGGCCGCTCCGTCACACCCGAGAGGAGCGCGCGCAGATGGCCCAGGAACCGGTCTACCGTGGCCGCGTCGAAGAGGTCGGAGGTGTACTCGAACGTGGCGAGCACGTCCTCCCCAACCCGCTTGAAGTGGAGAGAGAGGTCGAACTTGGAAGTAGGGGTCCGCACCTCCAACCCTGGCGCGGACAGCCCCGGCGCCAGACGCAGCTCGGCCGACGCCCCCTCCTGGACCGAAAGCGAAACCTGGAACACGGGATGGCGCGACAGGTCGCGCTCCGGGGACAGCTCCGCCACGAGCTTCTCGAAGGGCAGTTCCTGGTGCGCGTATGCCTCCACGGCCGCCGCCCTCACCCGCGACAGCAGCTCCTCGCCTGACGGGTCGGCCGCCACGGAGGAGCGCAGCACCAGGGTATTTACGAACAGCCCGATCAGCCCCTCGACGTGAGCGCGATCGCGATTAGCCACCGGCGTACCGACGAGCAGATCCTCCTCCCCGGTGAGACGGTGGAGCCAGGCTTCGAACACCGCGAGAGCCGTCATGAAAAAGGTTGTTCCGCGCCGCCGGCCCAACGCGTTCATGGCCGCGCTCAAGTCAGTACCTAAGAGGGCGCGGCGCACGTCTCCGCGGTAGCTCTGCACCGTGGGACGCGGGCGGTCCGCCGGGAGGTCCAGGGCGGGCGGGGCGCCCGCCAGCCGCTCGCGCCACCAGGACAGCTCGGCTTCCAGAACCCCGCCCGCGAGCCACTGCCGCTGCCAGAAGGAGTAGTCGGCGTACTGGAGCGGAGGCGTCGCGACCGGGGACGGCCGCCCCTCGGCAAAGGCCTGGTACGCGGCTGAAAGCTCCCGCACCAGGATGCCGATGGACCAGCCATCCGAGATGACGTGGTGCATGCAGACGAGCAGCCGGTGATCGTCGCCGCGCACCCGGAGGAGGGCGGCGCGAAGCAGCGGGCTCCGGGTCAGGTCGAACGGAAGCTGCGCCAGCTCCACCTCCAGATCGCTGGCGGCGGACATCGCGGACATTGCGGACGGGGAATCGGGCAGCCCCGAGAGATCCACCACCCCCAGCCCGACCCCGGCGCGGGCGAACGGCAGGACGATCTGCACGGGCTGGCCATCCTCCCTCTCCTGGAACACGGTGCGGAGCACCTCGTGGTGCCGCACCACCTCCGCAAGGGCCGCGGCCAGCGGCTCGACCCTCACGCCTGCTCCGGCGAGCCGGAAGACCATCGGTATGTTGTAGGTCGCGGACCCGCGCTCGAACCGGTCGAGGAACCACAGCCGCTCCTGCGCGAAGGAGAGGGGAGCCTCGCGGTTGGGCAGAACCGGGGCGGCCGCGGCCTCCAGGCTCCGATTGCCCCGGCGGTCCACCGCGGAATCGGAGATCCTCTCCGCGAGGCCGGCCACGGTGGGATGCTCGAACACCCCGCGCACGCCCAGGTCCGTCCCGAAGGTGGAGCGCACCCGCGATGCCAAGCGGATCGCGAGCAGGGAGTGGCCGCCCAGGTGGAAGAAGTCCTCGTGGATGCCCACACTCCGCTCGAGCCTCAGGACATCGGCGACCATGATGGCGAGCCGCTCCTCCACCGGGTTGCGCGGCGCCTCCTCGATCGCGACCGCCTCGTCCGGCAGCGCCATGCAGGAGAGGGCCTTGCGGTCCACCTTGCCATTGGGGGTGAGCGGCAGCGCGTCCAGGAAGGACCACTGGCCGGGCACCATGTAATCGGGCAGGCGGCGGGCCAGCCAGTCGCGCAGAAGCTCGCGGGACGCCGTGTCCTCCCCCGTCTCCCCTAGAACCATCCAGGCCACCAGGCGTCCGTCGCCCGCCAGCACCGCGGCCTGACGCACAGCGGGATGGAGGGACAGGGCCGACTCCACCTCGCCCAGCTCGATGCGGAAGCCGCGAACTTTGACCTGATTGTCCAGCCGTCCCAGGTACTCCATCTCGCCGTCCGGACGCACCCTCACGCGGTCGCCGGTGCGGTACATTCGGGACCCGGGCTCCGCGGCGAAGGGATCGGGCACGAACCGCTCCGCGGTCAGCTCCGGCCGGCCGAAGTACCCCCGGGCCAGGCCCGCGCCCGCCAGGTACAGTTCTCCCGGCACGCCTACGGGCAGCGGACCGAGCCCGGCGTCCAGGACGTAGGCCTGCGTGTCGTGAACCGGGCGGCCGATGGACGGCGGCCCCGACCTGCCTACCAGCGCCCAGGTCGAATAGGTGGTGTCCTCCGACGGGCCGTAGAGGTTGTACAGCCGCTCCGTGGCCGGGCGCTCCCAGACCTGGTCGGACAGCGCCCGCGTCAGAGCCTCGCCCGCGAGGTTGATCGTGCGCACCGAGTCGGGCAGGCCGCCCGAGCGCAAAAGCTCCGCGATGGCGGACGGCACCGTGTTGATCAGCGTCGGCGTCACCCCCTCGGGCAGGCCCTCGGGGACGGCCAGGGCGTTGTCGACCATCAACACGGTCCCGCCCCAGGCGAGGGTGACGAAGATCTCGAATACCGACAGGTCGAAGGTCACCGAGGTGGAGGCGATGACGCCTGCCAGCTCCTCCGGGGAGAAAACCTCCCGCGCCCAGCAGGCCAGGGTCACGGCGCTGCGATGCTCGATGGCTACGCCCTTGGGCCGGCCCGTGGAACCGGAGGTGTAGATGAGATAGGCGAGGTTGCGGGGAGTAGGAGCCCCTCCCGTGCCCTCCCCCGCTGCGCGGGAGAGGGAGCCCCCGCCCGTCCCTTCCTGATCGAGAAGGATCGTTCGCGCGGCCGTCAGGGGCAGCTTGTCCCGGAGATCGTTGACGGTCAGCAGAACCGTGCAGCCGCTGTCCTCCAGAAGGAAGGCAATTCTCTCCTCGGGATAGACGGGGTCGATGGGCACGTACAGGCCGCCGGACCGCAGAACGCCGAGCAGCGCCACCACCAGGTCGACGCCCCGTGGCAGAAACACCCCCACCGGGACCTCAGGGCCGGCGCCCAGGCTACGCAGCTCCCCGGCCAGACGAGCCGACCGGTGCTCCAGCTCGGCGTAGGTGAGCCTCGCTCCCGCCGAGGCCACGGCAACCGCGTCCGGCGTCCGCCTCGCCTGCTCCTCGAAAAGCTCGTGGAGCAGCGCGCCCTCGGAGTGGTCGCGGCGCATCTCCCCATTCCAGGCGGCGAGTTGCGCGCGCTCGGCCTCTCCGAGGAGAGGCAGGTCCGAGATCCGTGTGTCCGGGCTGGCCAGGGCACCTTCCAGGAGCGTCCGGAAGTGGCCCAGCAGGCGCCGCATGGTGGCGGCGTCGAACAGATCGGTCGCGTACTCGACCTCGGCGGTGTACCCCTCCGGACCGCGCTCCACGACGAGCGTGAGGTCGAACTTGGCCATGCCCGATCGGACCTGGACCGCCGAGGCCTCGATCCCGGGCAGGGATGGAAGGGCCACGGTACCCTGCACCAGCAACAGCACCTGGACCAGCGGCAGCCGCGAAAGATCCCGCTCCGGCGCCAGCTCCTCCACCAGCCGCTCGAAGGGGACCGACTGGTGAGCGAAGGCGCCAAGGGCGTTCTCGCGGACGCCCCCCAGGAATACGCTGAAGAGCGGATCGCCCGCCATGTCGGCTCGCAGGGCGAGCAGGTTGATGAAGAAGCCCACCAGCGGCTCCAGCTCCACTCGTTCTCTCCCCGCCACGGGCGAGCCAACCAGCAGGTCCTCCTGGCCGGTGTAGCGGTGCAACAGCGCCTGGAAGGCGGCGAGGAGCGTCATGAACAGGGTCGTTCCGAACCGCCGTCCCAGGGCGCCGAGCCGCGCTTCCATCCCCTCTCGCCCCGCTCCGAGCACGAGGCGCTCCGTGGCACCGCGCAGGGACGGGACCGCGGGGCGGGGGCGGTCCGTGGGCAGCTCCAGCGCTGCGGGGACGCCCGCCAGGCGCTCGCGCCACCAGGCCACCTGGAGGTCCAGGACCTCGCCAGAGAACCAGCGCCGCTGCCAGACCGCGTAGTCCGAGATCTGCACGGAGAGCGGCGGCAGATCGGGGAGGACTCCCTCCACTACGGCCCGGTAGAGACTCGAAAGCTCCTTCGCGATCAGCTCCACCGACCAGCCGTCCGAGACGATGTGGTGCATGTTGAGGACGAGCCGGTGCTCGCCGGGCTCGAGCCGGACCAGGAAGGCCCGGAACAGCGGCCCCCGCTCCAGGTCGAATGGGATCCGGGCCTCCCACTGCAGGAGAAGATCGGCCTCGGCCCGGCGTCTCGGCTCCGGCAGCGCGCCGAGGTCCGCGAGCGCCAGGCCGGGCGCCGTCGCCGGAGCAGGGACGACCACCTGCAGGGGATCGCTGCCGTCCGGGGCCGCGAAGACCGTGCGCAGCGCCTCGTGGCGCTGGACGATCTCTGCCAAGGCCGCGGCCAGGGCCGGAACCCGGAGCGGTCCCCGGAGGTCCCAGGCCTGCGGCAGATTGTAGAGCGGCGTGCCCGGCTGCAGGATCTCCACGAACCAGAGGCGCTGCTGGGCGTAGGAGAGCGGCGCGCCTGCCGGATGCGGCACTGGCACCAGTGGCGCCTCGTCCCAGCGGCGCGCCCGCATCCCCTCTACCTGCGCGGCCAGCTCCGCGACGGTGGGGTGCTCAAACACACTGCGCACGCCCATGTCCACGCCGCAGACCTCCCGTACCCGGGAGGCGAGCTGTGCCGCCAGAAGCGAGTGCCCGCCGAGGTGGAAGAAGTCGTCGTGCAGGCCAGCGTGGTGATCGATCCCGAGCACCTGGGCGAACAGGCCGGCGACCAGCTCCTCGATCGGGCTGCGGGGCGCGGTGTCGGCGCCAACGGTGTTCCAGGCCGGCTCCGGCTCGGGCTGGATCGCTGCCAGCGCGCGGCGGTCCACCTTGCCGTTCGGAGTCAGCGGCAGCGACTCCAGGAAGATCCAGCCGGCGGGGATCATAAAGTCGGGCAGGGTGCCCGCCAGGAAGCCGCGCAGGAGATCACGGGAGACCTCGCGGGAGGCGGCGCCGCCCTCGCCCTCCCGCAGCGCTACGCAGGCTGTCAGGCGACCGTTCCGTGCCAGTACCGCGGCCTCGCGCACAGCCGGATGGCGGTCCAGCGCCGCCTCGATCTCGCCCAGCTCGATGCGATGGCCCCGCACCTTCACCTGCTGGTCGGTGCGGCCCAGGAATTCGATGTTTCCGGAAGGCAGCCGCCGCGCCCGGTCCCCTGTTCGGTACAGGCGCCCGCCTGCCGCTCCGAACGGATCGGGCACGAACCGCTCCGCGGTCAGCCCGCGCTGTCCACGATAACCGCGGGCCAGCCCCTCGCCTCCCAGGAACAGCTCGCCCGGCACCCCCGCCGGCACCGGCCCAAAGGCAGGATCGAGCAGGTAGACCCGCGTGTTGGCGATGGGCGTGCCGATGTCGGGCATCCGCTCCTCTTCCGTCCCCTCCGGCACCACGCGGCCGGACGTGGCCACGACCGTGCTCTCCGTGGGTCCGTAGTGGTTCACCAGCTCGAACGGGAGGTCCGCGGCAGGTCGCCGCACCAGTCGGTCGCCGCCGGTGAGAAGGACCCGCAGGGCGAGGCCTGCTGGTATTGGCTCCACCAGGACGACCTCGGCCAACGGCGTGGGCAGGAAGGCCACGGTGATGCCGTGCCCGGCCATCCAGGAGAGCAGCGCGGGCGGCGAGAGCACGACCGCGCGCGGCGGCACGTGCAGGCAGGCGCCCGCGGCCAGCGGCGTCCAGGTCTCCCAGACCGAGGCGTCGAAGCCCGGTCCGGCCAGCAGGGCGGTGTGGTCGCCTGGCCCCAGGCCGTAGGTCCGCCGGTGCCACGCGACCAGGTTCGACAGCCCGCGATGGCGCAGCTCAGTCCCCTTGGGCCTGCCGGTCGATCCGGACGTGTAGATCACGTACGCGAGGTCGGCCTCCTCTCCCTCCTCCCACCCGAAATCCGAGGAGTTCTCTTCCTCCACCCGGTCCAGCACCAACGCCGCCCCTGAGTCTTGGAGGATCCAGTCCTGGCGCTCCGACGGATACGCGGGGTCGATCGGCAGGTAGGCTCCGCCCGCCTCCAGCACGGCCAGCGCTGCGATCACCAGCTCCGGCGAGCGCTCCAGGCGCAAGGCCACCACCGTCTCGGGTCCGACTCCTTGCCGGCGCAAATGCCGGGCGAGAGCTCGAGCCCGGCCGGCCAGTCCACCGTAGGTAAGGCTCCCCTCCCCCCAGACGATCGCGGGCGCGTTCGGCGTCCGCTCCGCCCAGCCGAATACCTGGCGATGGACCGGCTCGGCCGGGATCTCCTCTTCGGTGCGGTTCCCGGCCGCGAGCACCTGGCGCCGCTCCTCGGTGCCCAGAAGCGGCAGATCCGCGACTCGGAGCTCGTCGCCACCCGGCGCCGCGATCCCCTCCAGCAGGTTCCGGAAGTGCCCCAGCAGCCGCCGGACCGTGCCCGCGTCGAAGACATCGACCGCGTAGCGAGCCTCCAGCGCGGTGTCAGCGGCGGCGCCGGCATCGGCCCCGGACCGGACCAGCGCCAAGGTCAGGTCGAGCTGGGCCGTGCCCTTGGGAACCGCCCGGGGCAGCGACATGGCGAGCCCGGGAGCCAGGGACCCGTCCAGGTCCGGGGGCTCCTCCACCACGAAGATGATCTGGAACAGCGGGTGCCGCGAGAGGTCTCGCTCCGGCTCCAGCTCCGCGACCAGCTTCTCGAAGGGGAGGTCCTGGTGCGACCAGGCGGCGAGAGTGGCCTCGCGCTCCCGTCCGAGCACGGCGGAGAACGGCGTGTCTCCGTTCACGCGGGTGCGCAGCGCGAGCAGGTTGACGAACAGACCGATCACGCCCTCGATCTCGGGCCGGGTCCGGCCGGCCACGGGCGTGCCGATCACCAGTTCCTCCTGCCCGGTGTAGCGGTGAACCAGCGCCTTCAGGGCCGAGAGCAGGGTCACGAACGGCGTGGCTCCGTGGCGGCGGCCGGCCCGCTCCACGGCTTCGATGAGCCCCGCCGGCAGTTCCAGCGCCTCCCGCGCGCCCGCCAGCGACACCCGGGGCGAACGCGGCCGGTCGGAGGGCAGCTCCGTGCCCCCCTCCCGCCCGGCGAGACGATCGCGCCAGAAGTCGAGCTGAGACTGCAGGCGCTCGCCGCTCAGCCAGCGCCGCTGCCAGACCGCGAAGTCGGAGTACTGGACCGGCAGCTCCGGCAGCGTCCTCAGGGAGCGGTAGCCCTCGG
>JANOCF010000700.1:0-1729 GCA_031412055.1 Holophagales bacterium
GCGCCCAGCGGGAGGCCGAAGAGGCGCGGCAGCGCCAGGCCGTGGCGCGTGCCGCCGCCCAGCAGGCCACCCGCGATCTTGAAGCCGCGATGGCTCGGGCGCACGAGGCCGCGACACGGCTCCGCTCCGGGCTCTGGGGACACTTCGGGAGGAAAAGCGTCAAGCTGATCGAGTTCGGCATGCGCCCGTACGCCCCGGCGCGCAAGCGCACCGTCGCTCCGACGCATTGGGGAACGCTTCCCCAACGTGGACCGGACACGCCACCGCCTCCGGCAACGCCCGAACGCGAAGGGGAGACGTTCCCCAGACCGCGGACGGCACCCGTTCCCGTTGGGGAGCCGTTCCCCATCGAGTCGCGGACATATGGCGCCGGCGTACAGCGTCCGATCCCGTTGGGGAACGGCTCCCCAACGTCACGAAGGGATGTACACGCAGGCTGGCAGCTCGGGGACGGCTAGCTCACGAACACGTCGGGCGGGCAGGGCTTGCCGACGACGTGCCGGACGCTCGCCAGGATCGCCTGCTGCAGGTCCGGATCGCTGACCAGGCGGTCGTCCTCGAAGCGCAGGGTGGTGATGCCGCTGCGCTTCAGGAGCTGCGGGCTCACCCGCACGAAGGCGCGGTAGACGTCGAGCTGGCCCGCGTCGCTTTCGGAGGTCTGGGCGGTGATGAACCGCATGACGGCGCGCAGGCTCATCGGGGGCGTGGGTGTTCTCATGACGATCTCCTCCTCGGGCAGTGGTAGCGGCTCGAAGCCGTGGTCCTCGACTCGGGTCTCCTGAGCTTCCGTCACCGGCTCCGCCGCGGGGCCGGCGAGCCCGCCGGCCAGGAACCCCGCGAGCGTGCGGGGCTCGCCGCCGACGGTCGCGGCCGCGCGCAGATACTCGCGGGCGGTGAGCGGGCGCTCGTCGATCAGGCCCAGCTCGGCGAGCCGGCGGAAGACCCGGTCGCGCTCCTCTCCCGACAGCTCCAGGGAGGCGCCGATCTGGGCCGCGGTGTGGCGGCCGGTGACCGCGAAGAGCACTCCCCACTCCAGACTCCGGAGGCGCAGGTCCGCGCGCAGCCGTTCCAGCGGCGCGGCCAGCGCGTACACCGCGGCAGGGGGAATGGGCGGCAGGCTCATGCCCCGTTCCTCCCGTCCGGATCGAGGCCGACCACGAGCAGGGCGGTGGAGCCGCGCCAGCGGATCGGCATCACGAAGGCAGACGGCGGCAGCTTCACCCCCTCGAAGTCCCCCGGACCCAGCGAGACCGGCACCGAGATCTCCCAGTTGCCGCCGAAAGCCTGGCTCGCGTTCCCCGAGAGCACGTTGGACAGCTCGCGGCACATGTCCCGCAGCGTCCTCTCGCTCACCTCGGTCTCGCCGTGGACGCGCAGCAGGCTCTGGAGCAGCGGCACCGGCGAGGTGAGATAGAGGCAGCCTTCGTACTCGCCGCGAATCCGCACCAGGCTGGCGTAGTCGAGGAGCGCGGGCTCCCCGAACTGGAGATAGGGCTCCTCCAGCACCGGCCCGTCCCCCGGCGAGAGCTTGGCGAAGTAGTCGAGCGTGATGCTCCGAAAGAGCTGCAGTTGCCGTGAGTCCATGGCCGGTCGTCCGCCCTCCTCCGCTCAGCGGCGGCGGTGATCCTCGTTGACGTAATACTCCAGGAGGAGCTGCTCCACCTGGCCTTCCAGGTTGACCGCGCCCTCGCAGTGGTCGTCGATCGTCAGGACCGGGGTGGGCCAGCCG
>JANOCF010000701.1:0-2534 GCA_031412055.1 Holophagales bacterium
ACCAGGCGGCGGCCACCCGAAAGCGGCGCTCCAGGATGCCGACCGTGGCCGCGGACAGGATCATCGCCGTGAAGATGAACCCCTGCTCCAGGGCGAAGACGCCGTGGATCCAGGTGTCCGAGGCGAGAAAGGCCTGGATGAGGTTTTCCGAGAACGGCGGCCCACCCGGCACTCCCATGCCGGCGGCCCGCAGCCCGTTCTTCGCCATCAGCGCTCCCCAGGCCGCCACCCCGGGCAGCAGCCCCACCACCCCGGCGGGCGCGTGCTCCCGCGGCGTGGCCTGGAACGCCTGGGCGGTGATCACCAGCCCGATCCAGAGGACGATGGCCATGCCCGCGTCGATCGGGATGGCCCACGCGATATAGGCGAGCGTCCCCGTCAATCCCACCACGGCGAAGAACACCCCGTTGAGGACCGAGTAGCCGGCCCGTGCTCCGAGCGCCTTCCAGCCGGGATGCCCGATGTAGATCGTCGTCGGGAAGCACGAGCCGAACAGGGCCGCGACCAGGGTGCCGATCCCGTTGACGGCCAGGGAGGGCCGAGTCGGGTAGGAGTCGCCCGCGGCCTCGGCCGACTCGATGTTCTGGAGCGCGCCGATCACGTTGAACAGCCCCATCGGCAGGATGACCGAGAGGTACGCGACCATGTCGTTCCCGAGCGTGGCGAGCAGGTCGCCGAGGACCGGCACGGGCAGGAAGATGCCGGCTCGTCCTTCGGGGAACGGCCCGACCGGAGCGATCCCGGTGATCCAGGCGATCAGCGTGCCCAGCGCCACGGCCACGAGCCCGCCCGGGAGACCGCCGCGGAAGCGAGTCCGTCCGAAGTAGGTCAGGAGGATGATGGCCAGCGTCGTGAGCCCGATCAGCGGCCGGGCGAAGGTCCGGAACAGGAACCCAATGGCGATAAAGGTCAGCGCGATGCCCGCCAGGGTCGACAGCAAGGCCGCCCGGGGAGTGGCTTTCCGGATCCGCTCGGCCACAAAGGCACCGGCCAGCTCGATCAGCCCGGAACCGAAGCAGGCGACGAGCCCTGCCTGCCAGGCTGCCTGAACCGGATCCGGGTGTCCCATGGCCTGAGCCGCGAGCTTGGCCGGAAGCATGACCAGGAAGACATAGGCGAACAGGGAGACCGTGTTGATGCCATAGGGCAGGGCGCAGACGTCGGTCCGTCCCGTAGCCCGGGCAAGGCGCATGGCCTGCCACGAGTAGTAGAGGTTGCCGACCACCAGGGAGAGCGCCGCCCCGGGGAAGATCCGGCCGTAGACCAGCTCCTCGGGAAAGCCGAGCACGCCCCGGCAAAGTGCATCGATCAGGAGAAACTGGACCAGGTTGTCGAGGGCCAGCCCGAAGAATCCGTCGACGTCGCCACGGACCATCCAGCGCATGAGGGGGTCTCCTCCTCAATTGAGAACGTCCCTATCTTCTACCAAGTACCCGCCGGGGATCGAGACCTCTCGAGCATGTTATCCTGTCGTCCAGGAGGAGTACGAGAAGCCCACTCCCCTTGCGCCGTGCCGCGAATGCACGATAGGGTTCTCCAAAGCAACGACTCCGAACGGGAGCACGCCATGAGCCAGCCAGCCGTCCGGGCGCTCGCGCCTCTACCCTTCGAGCTCGTCTTCGACGACGGAGAGCCTTTGGAGACCGAGTGGCACGTTGAGCAGATGAACTTCCTGAAGCACCTGATCCGCCGCGCCATGGTGGAGCAGGGCCGGACCGACTTCTACATCGGCGCCAACAACTTCGTCTACTACTCCATCGAGCAGGCCTGGGAGGTAGCGCAGGAGGAGGAGAAGGGCCTGCCGAAGCGGGCCTTCCGCGGTCCGGACGTCTTCTGGGCGGGAGGCGTCGATCCCGACCGCGAGCGCAAGGCCTGGATCGCCTGGGAGGAGGACGGGCGACTGCCCGACCTGATCGTCGAGCTGCTCTCCCCCTCCACAGCGAGGAACGACCGCACGGTCAAGAAAGACCTCTACGCCCGCGTCCTCCGCACGACCGAGTACTTCCTCTACGACCCGGACTGCCGCAGGCTGGAGGGGTTCCGCCTGGCGCGGCCGGGAGTCTATCGGCCGTTGGAGCCCGACGCCCAGGGAAGGTTCCGGAGCGAGCAGTTGGGCGTTCTTCTGGGCCTCTGGCATGGAGCCCACGAGGGGCGGGAGGCTGATTGGGTCCGGCTCTTCCGTCCCGATGGGAGCCTACTGCCGACGGAGGTCGAGGCCGAGCGACAGCGAGCCGACGCGGCGGCGGCCGAGGTGAACCGGCTGCTTGCGTTGCTGGTAAAGCGCGATGCAGGCTGAGGCCGGCACCTGAGACCTGAGCCTCAGGTGGCCGGAGCGGCGCGCCGGGTTTCAAGGCTCGCCTGCACGAGCACACCGGCAGCGAAAAGGACGCCGAGCATGATCACGGTCTCGGGTAGGGCAAGGGCGTCGATCACGAGCATCGCGCCCAGGTAGGAGGAGAACACGATCAGGGCGACCTCGAAGAGCCATCCAGCCAGGATAGCTGCGAGGACGCCCGCGACCGCGAAGAGGATCC
>JANOCF010000702.1:0-11598 GCA_031412055.1 Holophagales bacterium
CTCGCCGGAGGGGAATCTCGCGGTGACCACCAACGAGGCCGGCCAGGATCCGAGCACGGCGGTCACGGTCGTGCTCAACACCGAGAACTGCGACACGGCCTGCGACGAACTGCGCTCCCGCGGCATCCGCTGTGACGATCCGGTTCTGGTTCCGGGCGTGATCGTCTTCTGCAGCTTCTACGATCCCTTTGGAAACCGTCTGCAGATGTGCAGCGAACCGCTCAAGATGTAGCGGCCAGATCAAACCTTGACATCCTAGGTATCTGTCCCTACCATACCCTGACATTCTAGGTGTCGGGGCTGGCCTCTCGTGGCTGTCCTCGGGAGGTAAAGACGCGTGGCAAATCAGAAAGCAGACCTGCTGCAGGGCACACTCGACATGCTCATCCTGAGGGCTGTGTCGCTCGGCCCTCTGCACGGCTACGGCATCATCCAGCGCATCCATCAGATTTCCGGCGAGATGCTGGAAGTGGAGCAGGGCTCGCTCTACCCGGCGCTCTACCGGCTCGAGCAGCGGGGCTGGCTCTCCTCGGAGTGGGGCGTGAACGAGACCGGCCGCCGCGCCAAGTTCTACACCCTCACCAAGGCTGGCAAGAAGCAGCTCGAAGCCGAAGAGGCGAGCTGGGACCGCCTGGTCCTCGCCATCGCCAAGGTTCGGCAGGCCACCTGAGGTGTCGTCTGTGAGGCTGTTCAACCTTCTCACAGCACGGCTGAATGGCCTGCTCCGGCGCGAGGCGGTCATCGGCGACATGAACGAAGAGCTGCGCCTGCACATCGAGATGGAGGCGGAGGCGAACGTCAGGCGGGGCATGCCACCTGAGGAGGCGCGCCTGGCCGCGCTCAAGAGCTTCGGAAACTTCGACAGCATCAGGGAACGGGCCTACGAGGTCCGTGGAGGCGGTTTCATGGAAACGTTGGCGCAGGACGTCCAGTACGGTGCGCGGGTACTCGCCAGGCACAAGGGTTTCACGGCGGTCGCGGTGCTCACTCTCGCCCTGGGGATCGGCGCGAACACGGCCATCTTCTCGGTCGTCAACGAGCTGCTGCTGCGCCCCTTGCCCTACGCCGGCGCCGACCGGATCGCCATGGTGTGGGAGGTCAGCCCGGAAGGCAATCGCCAGAACACGGTTTCGACCGCCAACTTCCTGAGCTGGCGCGAGCAGAGCACCGTCTTCGACAGCATCGCGGCGTTCACCGACCAGCGCGCCAGCCTGACCGGCGGCAGCGAGCCGGAGGAGGTCGCCGTCCAGTACGCCACCCCCGAGATCTTCCGGGTGCTCGGCGTCAAGCCGATCCTCGGCCGGACCCTGACACCGGCGGACGCCCTTCCCGGCGCACCCAACGTGGTCGTCCTGGGCTACGGTTTCTGGCAGCGGCGGTTCGGCGGCGACCGGGGGCTGGTCGGCAAACCCATCACGCTCAACAGCTCGTCTTTCACCGTGGTCGGGATTCTCCCCGCGGGCTTTCAGTGGCACCTCCGCCAGGTGTCCAATACCACGCGGCCCTCCGAAATCTGGGCGGCGCTGCCGCTGGTTCGAGAGGAGCCCATGACGCGGGGCCGGTACCTCACGGCGGTGGCGCGCCTGAAGCCTGGCGTCTCCTTCGAGCAGGCGGACGCCGAGATCAAGGCCATCGCCTCCCGCTACGCGCTGGATGCGCCGAAGTACAACAAGGGATATACCGCCGACGTCATCCCGCTGCGCGAGCAGTTCGTCGGCAAGGTCCGGCCCGCGCTCCTGCTCCTTCTCGGCGCCGTCGGCTTCGTGCTGCTGATCGCGTGCGCCAACGTCGCCAACCTCCTGCTCTCGCGCGCCGCGGCCCGGGAGAGGGAGATCGTGGTGCGGACGGCGCTCGGCGCGCGCCGCGTTCGCGTGGTCCGGCAGCTCCTCACCGAGAGCATGCTGCTCGCCGCGCTGGGCTGCGCGCTCGGGCTGGTGTTCGCGTGGTGGGGCATCCGGGCGCTCGTGGCGATCAGCCCGGGCGATCTCGTCAATCTCGACGGTCTGAAGGGCGTCGGCCTCAATCTCCCGGTGCTCGCCTTGACGGTGGTCGTTTCGCTGGTGACCGGCGTCATCTTCGGCCTGGCGCCCGCCCTGGAGGCGACGCGCCTGAACCTCAACGACGCGCTCAAGGAAGGCGGCAAGGGCGCCGGGGGGCAGAACGCCCGGAGCAGCCGGCTGCGGGGCGCCCTGGTCATCGCGGAGGTCGCGCTGGCGCTCGTGCTGCTGGCCGGCGCGGGGCTGCTGATGAAGAGCTTCTCCCGCCTGCAGGGGATCGACCCCGGGTTCAACCGGGAGAACGTGCTGACGATGGTCATGCGGCTGCCGGGTGCCAAGTACCAGGAGGACAGGCACATGGTCGCCTTCTTCCGCGAGGCGGGGGAGCGCCTGCGGGCACTTCCCGGAGTCCTCGATTTCGGGATGGTGAACTACCTGCCGCTCTATGGCGGGCTGGGCGCCAGGGGCGGCTTCACCGTCGAGGGCCGGCCCGCGCCGCCGGACGGCGAGGGTCCCGGGACCGACGTGCGCGTGACGGACGCGGGCTACTTCCGCGCGATGGGCATCCCCCTGCTGCGCGGACGCTACTTTACGGACTCCGAGATCGCCGAGGCGAGGAGCGTCGTGCTCGTCAGCGACTCGTTCGCCCGGCAGCACTTCCCCGGAGAGGACCCGATCGGGAAGCGCATAACGGTCGAGATGTCCATGACGCCCGTGCCCACGGAGATCGTCGGCATCGTCGCCGATGCCCGGTACGAGAGCCTCGTGGACGAACCGTTTCCGACCGTCTACATGCCGATCCCGGATCTCACCTACCCGTTCATGACCCTCGTCTTTCGCACCGGGGCCGACCCCATGCAGATCGCTCCCGCGGTGCGCCGAGCGCTGCAGGAGATCGACCCGGACCAGCCGGTTTCCGATGTGCGGACGATGGATCAGGTGATGGCCGACACGACGGGCCGCGCCCGTTTCAACACGCTTCTGCTCGGGCTCTTCGCGGGGCTGGCGACGCTGCTGGCGGCGGTCGGCATCTTCGGCGTGATGAACTACTCGGTAACCCTGAGGACCCGCGAGATCGGGCTCAGGATGGCGCTCGGCGCAGCGCGGGGCGAGGTTCTGATGCTCATCCTGAGGCAGGGGCTGCTCCTCACGGGGATCGGCATCGCCATCGGCCTGGCCGGCGCGCTGGCCCTGACCCGCGTCATGTCGGGACTCCTGTTCGGCGTGGGCTCCACGGACCCGGCGACGTTTACCGCCATCGTCCTGCTGCTTGCGGCCGTGTCGCTGATCGCCTGTTACCTCCCCGCGCGGCGGGCGACGCGCGTCAGCCCGCAGATCGCGTTGAGGTACGACTAGGCAGAACGCCGTCCGTGGCACTCTCGAAGCTGCACCAGTGGAGCATCGAGGAGGAAGCAGATATAGTGCCTTTGCAGGCTGGATCTCCTTCGGCACCTGTGTCGATAGGAGCTGCCCGTAAGGATTCGTAGACCCAGGTGGCGCCACTCATCGTCCTGATCGTAGTGACGATCCTCTGCCGTCTGATCGGACGGTGGCGGGTGGCGTTCCTGGATTCCTGGCCGGCCGCTGTCCGCGCGGGGCTTGCCGCGATGTTCGCGTTCACCGCCATCGCTCACTTCAACGAGATGCGGCATGAACTGGCGGAGATGGTCCCTGCCTGGGTGCCCAATCCTGAATTCGTCATCGTCTTCACCGGCCTGTGCGAGCTTGCCGGCGCAGTCGGGCTGCTGATTCCGAAGACCCGCAGGGCCGCGGCGGTGGCGCTCGTCCTCTTCCTGATCGCGGTGTTTCCCGCCAACGTTCACGCCGCGCAGGCCGGCGTCCTTCTCCGGGGCCAACCGGCCACGCCGCTGATCCAGAGGACGCTGATCCAGCTCTTCTTCATCGGCCTTACGTGGTGGTCCGGATTCGTGGCCGCGCGCCGCTGACTTCCCTCGCGAGCGTGCCGCAGGCACTCTCAACCTCTTTCTCCAGGCGCAGGACCAGCGCGAGGGCTTCGGAGGTGTACGCTCCGCGCATCGCCTCTTCCAGCAGCGCGCACAGAGCTGCCACGCGCACCAGGCCGAGCGTCGCGCTGCTGCCCTTGAGGCTATGGACGGTCCTCGCCGCCTCGGGCCACCGCTCTTCCTCCACGAGTTGGCGCAACCTGGCGAGATCGGCCGCGGATCCTTCTGTGTAGAGGCCGACGAGAACCGATCCGATCGGGAGACTGAGCATCTGATCCAGCATCACCCGATCGAACGGATCGGCGGGCAGCTCGATGGAGCTTGCGGCGGGAGAGCGTTTGGGCGTCGCCGCCAAGGCCTCTGCGAGTGTGGCGATCTGCACCGGCTTGCTGAGATAGCCGTCCATGCCTGCCTCCAGGCAACGTTCGCGATCGCCGAGCATGGCATGAGCGGTCATGGCGAGGATTCGCGGCTGGCGGTCGGGAGGGAGCTGGCTCCGGATGGAGCGCGTGGCCGAAAGGCCATCCATCTCGGGCATCTGGACATCCATCAAAACGAGATCGTAGCGGCGGCGGTCCAGGGCATCGAGGACTTCGCGTCCATTTGCCGCGAGATCGGCGCGGTAGCCCAGGTGCTCCAGGAAGCCGAGGACCACGCGCTGGTTCACCGGGTGGTCTTCCGCCAGAAGGATGTTCAGGGGATGGCGTCGCGCGAGGTCCCGGCCGGCACCGCGGGAGACGCCGGGACGGGGAAGGGGAGCGGCGGCGGGCTCGCCGATGACGGTAAAGTGAAAGGTCGAGCCCTGGCCGACCGTGCTCTCGGCCCAGATCCGTCCGCCCATCAGCTCGGTCAGGCGCCTGCTGATCGCCAGCCCGAGGCCGGTGCCGCCGTGTTGACGGGCGGGCGAGCCGTCGATCTGCTGGAAGGCGATGAAAAGCCGGTCCAGATGCTCGGCGGGGATGCCGGAGCCGGTGTCGGAGACGGCGAAGCGGGCCTCGACGAGACCGCCGGGCAGACGGCGGGAGGAGAGGGAGATCCGCACCTCGCCGCTCTGCGTGAACTTGACCGCATTGCCGAGCAGGTTGACCAGGACCTGGCGGACCCGGGCGGCGTCGCCCACGAGAGCCTCAGCGGTCTCGCCCTCGATCTCGGACCTCAGCAGGAGTCCCTTTTCAGCCGCCAGGGGCGAGACGATGTCGCGGCTCTCCGCGATCACGGCTCCGAGGTCGAACGGGGCGCGCTCGATCGCGACCTTGCCGGCCTCCATCTTGGAGAAGTCGAGGATGTCGTTGATCAGCACCATCAGCGCTTCGCCGCTGGAGCGAAGGGCTTCCAGGGAATCCCGCTGTTGCGGCGAGAGAGAGCTCTCCAGGAGCAGGGTGGTCATCCCGATCACACCGTTCATCGGAGTGCGGATCTCATGGCTCATGTTGGCCAGGAACTCGCTCTTGGCCCGGCTCGCCGCCTGCGCCTCCTCCTTGGCCTCTTCCAGGGCGCGCGTGCGCTGCCGCACCTCTTCTTCCAGCGTCATGAGCAGCCGGTCGCGCTCGTCGTGCACGCGCCGGAACCGTCCGGAGAGGGAGACGCTCATGGCCATCAGCACCGCCGCGAAGCCGAAAGGCGGGAGCGCGACGGGGAGGCTCCACGGCAGGAGCGGCTTGCCCACGAGCTCGACCGCCTCGAAAACGATCAGCACCAGGCCGGCCAGGGCGATGGTCCGGGCCTCGATCGTCCGCGTCTCGATCGTCCGCGCCTCGATATCGCGCCGCATCTCGCGGAAGATCAGGACGGCCGCCGCCACCAGGAGCGGCAGCAGCCACAGGCTTCGCGGGAGCTGGCTGGCGATCACCAGGCGCACGGGCGACAGGCCGACGAGCAGCGCCAGCGCGCCGTGGGAGATCTGGTAGGCGCGCAGCCAGCGCGGGATCGTCTGGGCGAAGAACGTCCAGACGAACTGGATCGCCAGCATCGCGGCGATGTGGCCGGACGAGTCGCTGAGCCGGACCGCCAGGTCGAACCGCGGGGTGAGCTGGTAGATCCAGTAGGAGCTGGCGAAGGTGTTGATGGCGAAAGCCAGGGTCACGAGACCGAACCAGAGGTGCTCGATCTGCCGCCGCCGTCGCCAGAAGAGCAGGAGATGGTAGGGGACCACGGTCAGGAAAAGGGCACAGAGGAAGAGCACGGGAAGATCCGCGAGCAGCAGGCGGCTCCAGCCGGCCTCGATACGGTCGCGCAGCGCTCGTTCGTCGCTGAGGAGGAACGTCTCGGCGAATGCCGGGACCCCCGGGTCGGCGTCGGAAATCCACGCCACCCGGCGGACTCGCAGGGCCAGGGGGATGCGTCCGTCGCTGCCGACCGCTTCCGCCGGAACGGGGAAGACCTCGGGGAAGCGGAAGGACAGGCCGTGGCCCCAGCCCCGGGAGCTGCCGAGAAGCCGGCCCGCCGCGTAGACCTGGTAGCCGCCGTAGGAGGGTTGGCCGATGAGCAGGGCAAGCCGGCCCCGGCCGGCCGCGAGCCGCGCCTCCTCATCTAGGGAGACGGTCCCCCGAAACCAGACCATGCCATCCACGCCGCGATGCCCCTGCTGGTGCCAGGAGCCGAGGAGGGGGACCTCGCGCCAGCTCGAGTCGTCGAATCCGGGGCTCGCCCAGCGCGGATCGTCGCCGGCCCGCGACCGCACCAGCGGTTGCCCGATCTCCTCCGCCGCGATGGCTGCCATAGCCGCAGGCGCGAGCAGAGTGATCGCAAGTATCGCGACGGCCAACGGCCCCCTGGCCCATCGGTACCTTGGCATGGATGACGGCGAGTATACTGCCTGAGCGCGCAGGATGCGGCACGGATCGAGCATGCGAGCGTCGACGGGCGTAGGGAGATCGCCGGACAGGAGTGTACGTGCTCCAGCTTGAAGCCGAGAATATCCAGGTAGGGGCCGAAGCCGAGTCGAAAGAACAAGCCATCCGCCGGGTCGCCGACCTGCTCGTGCGGTCCGGCTGCATCGAGCCGGGCTATGCGGACAGCATGCTCGCCCGGGAGCGCGTCGCCAACACCTATCTAGGCGAAGGAATCGCCATCCCGCACGGTCTGCCGAAGGACCGGGAGCTGATCCGGCGCACGGGCATCGCCGTTCTCCAGGTGCCCGCAGGCGTCTCCTGGCAGCCGGGAGGTTCTGGAGACAAAGCGGCGCGCCTCGTGGTCGGGATCGCGGCGAAGTCCGACGAGCATCTCGACATCCTCAGCAAGCTCACCGATCTGCTGTACGACGCGGAGCTGGTCGAGCGCCTCGCGGCAACCCGCGATCCTCGGGAGATCGTCGCGGCGCTCAGCGCTGCCCGGGCAGCCTCCGCTCCAGCGGAAGAGAAAGCCGATTTCGATCGGTCCGTCGAAGCCACCGTGATCGGCTCGCACGGTCTGCACGCCCGCCCGGCCACCGCGTTCGTCGACAGAGCCAGGGATTTCGACGTCGAGGTGATCGTCCGCCACGGAGCGAAGACGGCCGACGGCAAGAGCCTGGCCGAGCTGCTCAAGCTCGGGGTCAAGGCAGGTGGAAAGGTGAGGATCTCCGCGCAGGGACCTGACGCCGCCGCCGCCCTCGACGCGCTGAAGCTCCAGATCGAAGAGCCCGAGGAAGAGGAGATCCGCCTGGCCGGTCCCGCGCACGGGTGGACTCCCCGGTCGGTCGGCGCGACCGTGCCCGGCCTGGCCGCGTCGCCGGGCCTGGCGATCGGCCCCGTGCGCCTGCTGCGCCGGAGCAAGATCGTCGTCGAGCGCACCGCCAAGGATCCCGAGCTGGAGAAGGAGAGGCTGCGCGACGCCATCGCCACGGCGCGGGCGGAACTGCTGGAGCTTCACGAAGAGGTCGAGAAGAAGTCCGGGAAGGTGAGCGCCGCCATCTTCCTGGCGCACGTCGAGTTCCTTGCCGATCGCGGCCTGCTGCGACGGACCGACGAGCGAATCGACAACGGGGAGAGCGCCGGCTGGGCATGGCAGCAGGCGATCGAGGCCGAGGCGGGCGCCCTGGCGAAGGTGGATGATCCGCTGCTCGCGGGACGCGCGACCGATCTGCGCGACGTGGGCACCCGCGTTCTGCGGAACCTCGCAGAGGTGGTGGAGGAGGACACGTCCTTGCCGTCCTCGCCCGCGATTCTGCTCGCCGACGACCTGACCCCTTCGGACGCCGCGACGCTCGATCCCGCGAGGGTTCTGGGCTTCTGCACGGCCGGAGGCGGGCCGACGTCGCATTCGGCGATCATCGCCCGGTCGCTCGGAATCCCGGCCGTGGTCGGCGTGGGGCCGTCGGTGATGAACCAGCCGGAAGGCGCTATGGCCGTCCTCGACGGCGACAACGGAACCCTTTATATCGACCCCAGCGAGGAAGATCTGCGGACAGCCCGCGAGGCGCAGAGCTCGCTGGCCGGCCTGCGCGACGCGGAGCACCGGACGCGTTACGAGCCGGCGCTCACCACGGACGGGTTCCGTATCGAGGTCGTGGCCAACACCGGCCTGTCCAAGGACGCCGCGCAGGCGGTGGAGGCCGGCGGCGAGGGCATCGGGCTGATGCGCAGCGAGTTCCTTTTCCTGGAGCGCGACACGCCGCCGTCGGAAGAGGAGCAGTACCAGGCGTACCTGGAGACGGTGCGGGCTCTGCAGGGCCTGCCTCTGATCATCCGCACTCTGGACATCGGCGGCGACAAGGAGGTGCCGTATCTCCATCTGCCGCCCGAGGACAACCCGTTTCTCGGCGTGCGCGGCATCCGGCTCTGCTTTGCCCATCCCGAGCTGTTCAGAACCCAGTTGCGGGCGATCTTCCGCGCTTCCGCGCACGGACCGGTCAAGATCATGTACCCGATGATCGCCACGCTGGCCGACCTGCGCGAGGCGCTGGCGATCACCGAGCAGGTGCGGCAGGAGCTGGGCGCCGGGAAGGTCGACGTC
Organism: Holophagales bacterium; assembly: GCA_031412055.1. Taxonomy (GTDB): domain Bacteria; phylum Acidobacteriota; class Thermoanaerobaculia; order Multivoradales; family UBA5704; genus DATMER01. Next base: position 8,894 of record JANOCF010000702.1, read on the forward strand.
GGGATCATGATCGAGGTCCCCTCGGCGGTGCTGATGGCCCCGGAGCTGGCCGAGCTGGTCGACTTCTTTTCGATCGGCACCAACGATCTCACGCAGTACGTGCTGGCCATGGATCGCGGCCATCCGATGCTGGCCCGGCAGGCGGACGGGCTCCACCCGGCGGTGCTGCGCATGATCGATCAGACGGTGCGCGCCGCGACCGCCGCGACCGCCGCGACCGCAAAGAAGCGGTGGGTCGGCGTCTGCGGCGGGACGGCGGGCGACCCGCTGGGCGCGGTGATCTTCATCGGGCTCGGCGTGACGGAGCTGAGCGTGAGCATCCCGAGCATCGCGGCGATCAAGGCCCGCATCCGCACCGTCTCCATGAAGGATGCGAAGGAGCTGGCCCGGCGGGCGCTCGCGTGCGACAGCGCCGAGGCGGTGCGCGGCTTGGTGAAGGCATGATTCCTGTCGTCACCGTCACGCTGAACCCGGCGATCGATCAGACCTTGAGCGTTCCTGGCTTCACCGCGGGGCAGGTGAACCGGGTGGCGGAGAGCCGGTCCGACGCGGGGGGCAAGGGCGTCAACGTCGCCAGCGTGCTGGCCGACCTTGGGGTCGAGGTCGTCGCGACCGGGTTCCTGGGCGTGGAGAACCAGGGGCTGTTCGAGGCGTTCTTTGCGCGCAAGCGGATCGACGACCGATTCGTCCGCATCGCCGGCAGCACGCGGGTCGGCATCAAGATTGTTGACGATCATCAAACCACGGACATCAACTTCCCGGGTCTCTCGCCCCGAGCGGAGGACATTGCCGAGCTGATGGAGCGGATCGCGTCACTGTCCGAGCCGGGCCGGTGGTTCGTGCTCGGCGGCAGCGTCCCTCCCGGGGTGCCGGACAGCATCTACTCCGAGATGAGCGAGCTGATTCACGGCCGGGGCGGACGCGTCCTGCTCGACACGAGCGGCCGGCCGCTGCGCGAGGCGCTGGCGGGCTCTCCGGAGGTGATGAAGCCGAACGTGGAGGAGCTCAGCGAGCTGGCCGGGCGACCCCTCCAGACGGTCGGCGACGTGCGGGCCGCGGCCGAGGTTCTGCTGGAGCTGGGAATCCGGCGGGTGGTGGTCTCCATGGGCGGCGGCGGCGCGGTGTTCGTGGATCGTGGCAAGGCGCTGGTGGCACGGCCTCCGGAAGTCACGGTCCGCAGCACGGTAGGCGCGGGCGACGCGATGGTCGGTGGGATCATCGCCGCGATGATCGAGGATCGGTCGCTGGAGGAAGTCGCCCGCACGGCCACGGCCAGCGGCGCGTACGCGGTGACAGCGATCGGGTCGGGGATCGACGACCTGGCCGAGTTTCGGAAGCTGATCGGTCAGGTCGAGATCGAAGAGATTCAACCGGAGTAGAACCATGGCGAAGATCGTTGCGATCACGGGCTGTCCGGCGGGTGTGGCGCACACGCAGATGGCGGCAGCGGCGTTGAGGAAGACGGCTGCGTTTCTGGGACACGACATCAAGGTCGAGACGCAGGGCTCGGAGGGACCGCGGGACCCGCTCTCGCCCCGCGACGTGGCCGAAGCGGACGTGGTGATCGTGGCGTCGGACATCCACGTCGACATGAGCCGGTTCGCGGGCAAGCCGATGGTGGCTGTGCCGGTCAGCGATGCGATCCGCAAGACCAAGGTGGTCATCGAGAACGCCCTGGCGGAGCTTCAGGAGGAAGAGAGATCTGTCGAGCCGTCCACCATGCCGGTTCCGGTGACCGGCACAGCCAGATTCCTCGTCGCCGTGACCGCCTGTCCCACCGGCATCGCCCACACGTTCATGGCCGCCGACGCGCTCAAGAAATCGGCGGCGGCGCTCGGGCACGAGATCCGGGTCGAGACGCAGGGCTCGGTCGGCGCGAAGAACCGGCTGACGGAAGAAGAGATCGAACGCGCCGATGCCGTGATCCTTGCTGCAGATGCCTTCGTAGACCCCGCGCGCTTTGCCGGCAAGCGGCTGTACCAGACCTCGACCAAGGCGGCGCTGCACGGCGGGCAGAAGATCATCGAGGAGGCGCTGGCGCTGCCCGTCCCCCAGGCCGGCTCGGTGAAGCAGCTCAAGGATTCCCGCTCGACCGGGCGCACCGGCCCCTATAAACACCTGATGACCGGCGTGTCCTACATGCTGCCGCTGGTGGTGGCGGGCGGGCTGCTGATCGCGCTGGCCTTTGCGATCGGCGGTCTGAACGCGGGAGAGCAGGAGGGCACGCTCGCCTGGGCGTTGATGAGGATCGGCGGCGGGACGGCCTTCAATCTTTATATCCCGGTGCTCGCCGCGTTCATCGCGTACTCCATCGCGGACCGGCCGGGTCTCACGTCGGGACTGATCGGCGGGATGCTCGCCATGTCGCTGGGCGCCGGCTTCCTCGGCGGGATCGCGGCGGGGTTCCTGGCTGGCTACGTCACCAGGGCGATGAACGATTTCATCAAGCTGCCGGTGAACCTCGAAGGCCTGAAGCCCGTGCTGATCCTGCCGCTGCTGTCGACGCTCGTGGTCGGACTGATCATGATCTACGTGATCGGTCCGCCGGTCACGGGCGTGCTCAACGCGCTGACCGCCTGGCTGAACGGAATGCAGGAGTCGAGCGCCGTGGTGCTGGGCATTCTGCTGGGAGCGATGATGGCGTTCGACATGGGAGGGCCGGTCAACAAGTCGGCGTACACCTTCGCGGTCGGCCTGCTCGCCTC
>JANOCF010000703.1:0-1630 GCA_031412055.1 Holophagales bacterium
CACCGGCGGTGACAGCGGCAACGGCCGCGCGGTGGCGCTCGCGTTCGCCGCCGAGGGGGCCGAACGGACCTTCCGCACGAACATCTTCTCGTGCTTCTTTATCGCCAAGGCCGCGCTCTCGCACCTCAAGGAGGGGGGCGCGATCATCAACACGACCTCTGTCACCGCCTACCGTGGCAGCTCGCACCTCATGGACTATGCCTCCACCAAGGGGGCGATCGTCGCCGTTACCCGTTCCCTGGCCCAGAATCTGGCCCAGCGGAAGATCCGGGTGAACGGCGTGGCGCCAGGCCCCATCTGGACGCCCCTCATCCCGGCCTCGTTCCCCGAGGAGCAGGTCAAGACCTTCGGGGCCGACGTGCCCCTCGGGCGACCGGGCCAGCCTGAAGAGGTGGCGCCTTCGTACGTCTTCCTGGCGTCGGACGATTCGTCGTACATGACCGGACAGGTGCTGCACCCCAACGGAGGAGAGGTGGTCAACGGCTGAGCAGTTGGCAGCAAGGAGATTCATCATGGCCGACCGAGACAAGACGACGACCGACCACGACGAGATCCGTCGCTGGGCCGAAGAGCGGGGCGGGAGACCGGCACTCGCTGTTGAGCATCAGAACGAGCCCATGGGCCTGCGCATCGAGTTCCCCGAGGACCGGGAGAACGAGGAAGAGGCGCTGCGCCTGATCAGTTGGGACGAGTTCTTCAGGAAGTTCGACGAGGACAACCTCGTCTTCCTCTACCGCGAGGAGCCCTGGGTCTGCTGAACCGATAGGGCATGCAGCGGGTGGACCCCGCCGTTGTGCCAGGTGACATCCGGCGACTGCAGGTCGCCGGGCCTGGCGCAACGGGAGATCCCCAGTACGGCCAGGGCGGGGGCGAGATGCCAGGCGTCCTCCCCCGCCAGGGCTGTCCCCTGGAGCTTTCCCCGCCACGGCGCCAGGATCCTGGGCACCTGCTCCGCATTCAACACTGAGTGGACACGGACCATCCGCAAACCCGGCGACGGCCGGAAGGCGCTGTCCGGTTCCACCAGCACCGTACCCGACAGAATGGGCAGCTCCGCGCGCCGCAACCCCCGCATCTCGGCCTCCAGCCGCGCCTGCTGAACCGCCGCGAGCACCGCGGGATCGGCCGGACCGGGAGGCCATCGACGTGCCAGCTCCGCCAAGGCCTCCTCCAGCCGGACGGCCAGCTCTTCCGCGTCTCCCTCCGTATAGACGGCTGCTATCGACAAGCAGCCCCGCTGATCGAAGAGCGCCACGTCCCGCGCCAGCCCTTCGGCCACCTCCCGGGGATCGATCCCCTCCCCCACCACGGCGAGGCTCGTCTTCGGGCCATACTCGACCACCTTCCCCGGAGCCCTGCGCCGGAGATCGGCCAGCGCCGGCTCGTCGCCGTAGGCGATCACGGTCGCGGCCCTGTCCAGAATGGGCGCCTCCAGCCGCGCATCCCCTCCGCGCCAGGTGGCGGCGGCAACGGCTCCCGCGAGGCGGGGCTCCCGCCGGACCAGGGCATCCAGGAAGGCGGGGACGAAGAGCGGCTCCGCCGAGGGCGACTTGAGCAGGATCGGCCGCCGCAGGGCGAGCGCGGGCCAGAGCGGCTGGACCGCGAGCGCGGGCAGGTTGGAAGCGAGGAT
>JANOCF010000704.1:0-4799 GCA_031412055.1 Holophagales bacterium
ATGTCGAACGTGTACGACGCGAGGCCGGGCGTCACGTCCGAAGGCTGGAAGCCAAACGCCTGCTGCGAGGCGCGCAGTGTCTGGGCAAGGCTGCCGTGCTCCACCAGAACGCCCTTGGGGCGGCCCGTGGTGCCCGACGTATAGATCACGTAGGCCAGATTCCGGGGCCTGAAAGGAGCGCCACTCTCGATCTCCTCTTCTTCATCTTCCAGGAAGACCCACGAAACACCTTCCGGAAAGGCTTGCAATCGGTCCTGGAACGATCGCTGGGTCACGGCGACCGGCGTCTCCTGGCCGAGGATTGCGTCCTGAACCAGAAACGCCAGCCGCTCGTCGGGCTGCCGGGAGTCCAGCGGTACGAAGGCGCCGCCGGCCTTCCAGATCCCCAGCACGCTGACGGCGAGGCCGAGCGAGCGCTCCACCATCAACGCTACCCGGGTCTCCGCCTTGACGCCGAGCCGGTGCAGGCGGGCCGCAAGGATATCGGCGCGGCGGTCCAGCTCCCGGTATGTGAGGCTCTCTTGCCCGAAAACGACGGCCAGGGCATCGGGCGTTTGCCGCGCCTGCTCCTCGAAGACGAGGTGGACAGGAGCGTCCATCGGCCGTTCCGGCTCGGTGTCGTTCCACTCCAGGATCTGGTGGCGCTCGGGCTCGCTCAGGAGGGGCAGCCCGGCGAGGGGGAGTTCGGGCTCCGCCACGGCACCCTCCAGCAGCATCCGAAACTGGCCGAGCATCCTTTCGATCGTGGTGCCGTCGAACAGATCTGTGGCGTACTCGATCGAGACGATACCGGTATCAGCCACATCATCCACGTTGATTCCGAGGTCGGCCTTGGTGCTGTGGATGGGCAGCTCAAGCCAGTCCGTCTCCAGGCCTTTCAGCTCGGGAACAGCCGCGCTGCTCTGGAACGTGAACATCACCTGGAAGACGGGGTTGTGGCTCAGGCTCCGCTCGACCTTCAGCTCCTCCACCAGCTTCTCGAAGGGCAAGTCCTGGTGCGAATAGGCGCCGAGGGTCGACGTCCTCGTCTGCTCCAGCAGGTCGCGGAAGCTCGCGCCCGGCTCGTCGAACCGCGCACGCATGACCAGGTTGTTCACGAAGAAACCCATCAGTCCTTGCAACTCCCGCCGGCTGCGGCCCGCGACCGGAGATCCGACCAGGATGTCGTCCTGTCCGGAGAGCCGGTGCAGCAGGAGCTGGGAGGCGGCCAGGAGCGTCATGAACAGGGTCGTCCCGTGTTGGCGGCTCACGGCCTGCACAGCGTCCAGTTCGATCTCCTGGCGGCGCAGGGCACCCCGGAAGCTCTGGATGGCGGGACGAGGCCGGTCGTAGGGCAGGGTGAGGACGGCCGGCGCACCCTCCAGCCGCTCCTTCCACCAGGCGATCTCCCGCTCCAGGGTTTCGCCTTGCAGAAGGCTCCGCTGCCAGACCGCGTAGTCGGCGTACTGCACAGGCAGCTCGTCGAGGGTCGAGCCGTTGTAGAGCGCCGCAAGCTCGCTTCTCAGGACATCGATGGACCAGCCGTCTCCCGCGATGTGATGGAGGGCCAGGAGCAGGCTGTGCTCCCGTGCGGACAGGCGGAAAAGGAGGAAGCGAAAGATCGGACCCTGTTCGAGATTGAAGGGACGCAGACCCTCTTCGATCAGGCGGCGCTCGACCTCGGCGGGAGGCAGATCGATCACCGGGAGCCGCAGATCGAAGTCCCGGATCACCTGGCGCGGCGTGCCGCCGCTCTGCGTGAACGTGGTGCGCAGAACCTCGTGCCGGCGCACGATCTCGCCCAGCGCAGTTTCCAGCGCCGGCAGGTGGAGATCGCCGCTCAGGCGAAGGGCGAAAGGCATGTTGTAGATGGAGCGGTCCGGCTCCATGCGGTCCAGGAACCAGAGCCTCTCCTGGGCGAAAGAGAGCGGAAGATTTCCCTCCCGCGCCTCCCGCGCGACACGCTCGATGGGAGACGCCTGGAGCCCTTGTCCTCTCTCCGACTCGATGCGCTCCGCGAGCGTCGCGATCGTGGGTGCCTCGAAGATGGCCCGGAGCGTGAGGTCCACACCCAGCTCCGCGGCAATCGCGAACACGAGGCGGGTGGCGAGAAGGGAGTGCCCGCCGAGATCGAAGAAGCTGTCGTGAATCCCCACTCGACTCCTGTCGAGCAGCCCGGCCCACATGCCGGCGAGGATCTCCTCGGTCGGCGTGCGGGCCCCGGCGATCACCGCAATCTCGCGCTCCTCGTGGACGTGGAAGCTCCGTTTTTCCTGCTTGGGCCTACGCTCCAGGAGCTGCCGGCGCTCGGCATCGCCCATCATCGGCAGTTCGGCCAGCGTCCGGTCCGGGCCGGCCACGATCCCTTCCAGCAGGGTGCGGAAGTGGCCCAGCAGCCGGTCGATCGTGGTCCCGTCGAAGAGGTCCGCGCTGTACTCGGCCTCGCAGACAAGCTCCCCGCCGCGGTCCCAGATCGACAAGGTGATGTCAAACGGGGTGGCGACGACTCCAGGCGCCAGCGCCCGGGCTGCAATCCCGGGGAGGTTCAGGTCGGCCGGGGGCGCGCTCTGGAGGGCGAACAGGACCTGGAACAGCGGGTTGTGGCTCAGGTTGCGCTCGATCCGCAACTGCTCCACCAGCCGCTCGAACGGGACGTCCTGGTGAGCGAAGGCGCCCAGCGACGCCGACCGGGCCTGCCGCAGCAGATCGCGGAAGGGGAGGTTCGCGCCGGGACGGCCGCGGAGGACCAGCGTGTTGACGAAAAATCCGATCAACCCTTCGATCTCGCTCCGGTTGCGGTTGGCAACGGGGGTGCCGACCAGCAGGTCCTCTTCGTCCGTGTAGACATGGAGCAGGCCCTGGAATGCAGCCAGCAGCGTCATGAACAGGGTGGCCCCATTCGTCCGGCTCAGGCTGCGGAGCCTGGCCGCGGTGTCGGCGGGGTTCGCGGCCACTTTCGCTGTTCGCAACGCGCCGCGCAGGCTCTGGACCGCGGGCCGGGGCCGGTCGAAGGGGAGATCGAGGCGCGTAGGCGCCCCTTCCAGCTCGCGCATCCACCAGGCGAGCTGCTTCCGCAGAGTCTCACCTGCGAGGAGATCGCGCTGCCAGGCCGCGAAGTCCGCGTACTGGACCGGCAGTTCCGGCAAGGCCGAGCCCGCATAAAGCTTTCCCAGCTCCGAGGTGAGCACGCCCAGCGACCAGCCGTCGCTGATGATGTGGTGCATGCTCAGCCAGAAGGCGTGCACGTCCTTGTCAAGCTCGACGAGGACGGCTCGCAGCAGAGGTCCTGATTCCAGATCGAAGGGGCGCAGCTCTTCCGGCAGGATCACGACAGGCAAAGGGGCCGGCCGGAAAGGATGAATCTTCTGGTAAGGGCGGCCCTCCACGGTCGGAAACGTGGTTCGCAGCGCCTCGTGCCGGCGCACGATCTCGTTCAGCGCCTGTTCCAGCCTTGCCCGGTCGAGCCTGCCTTCCAGCCGGAACCCCAGTGCGATGACGTAGGCCGCCGTGCCCGGCATCAGCCGTTCGAAAAGCCAGAGCCTCTCCTGGGAGAAAGAGAGAGGGAGCAAGCCCTCGCGGGAGACCGGCTCTATGGAAAGGTTTTCCTGCCCTTCTTGCAGGGCCTCATCCACGCGCCTGGCCAGGCCGGCAACGGTGGGCGCGTTGAAGATGGCGCGCAGCGGCAGGCCCACACCCAGCGTCGTTTGCATCCGGGAGATCAGCCGCGTTGCCAGCAGCGAGTGCCCACCCAGCGCGAAGAAGTCCTCGTCGACGCCCACGAAGTCCATCCCGAGGATGTCGGCCCAGATGCCCGCCAGCAGCTCCTCCGTGGGCGTGCGGGGCGCAACGATCTCCTCTCTTTCCTGGGTAGGCGCCAGCCGGGACAGCCCGCGCCGGTCCACCTTGCCGTTGGGATTCAGCGGCATCGACTCCAGCCAGACCAGGGCGGACGGGACCATGTAGACCGGCAGCCGTTCGGCGAGGAAAGGACGGAGGTCCTCAGACGAGCCCACCAGAAAAGCCACCAGGCGCTTGTCCGAGCTCTCGCCCTGCACCACCACCGCGGCCTCCGCCACGGCCGGATGCCCGGCGAGCACCGCCTCGATCTCCCCGGGCTCGATCCGGAAGCCCCGGATCTTGACCTGTTGATCGATTCGCCCCAGGAAGTCGACCGTGCCGTCGGGCCGGAAACGGGCCAGGTCGCCCGTGCGGTAGAGCCTCTCGCCAGGCGCTCCCAGGGGGTCGGGAACGAAGCGCTCCGCCGTCAGGTCTGGACGGTTCAGATATCCCCGGGCCAGACCGTCTCCGCCGATGCAAAGCTCCCCCGACGCGCCCAGAGGCACCGGCCGCAGGCCGGAGTCCAGCAGATGGACGCGGGTGTTCGAGATCGGCTTGCCGATCGGGACCGCGCCGCCGTCCCATCCGGCCCCTCGCATCGGATGGCAGCAGGCGAACGTGGTGCTCTCGGTGGGACCGTAGCCGTTGATCAACGTGATGCCGGGAACTTCACGCAGCACCCGGTCGACATGCGGCGGCGAGAGCACGTCGCCGCCTGCCAGGAGCTGACGGAGTCCGCGGAAGCTTTCCACCTGGGTCTCTACCATCTGGTGGAAAAGCCCCGCCGTGAGCCAGAGCGTCGTGATCCCCTCCCGCGCCAGGAACCCTCCCAGCTCCTCCAGGCCAGGCGTGCCGGCCGGAAAGACCACCAGGGTCCCACCGTTGAGCAGCGCACCCCAGATCTCCAGCGTCGAGGCGTCGAACGACAGCGGGGCCAGTTGCAGGAACACCTGGTCCGCGCCGAGATCCGCGTACCAGGTCTC
>JANOCF010000705.1:0-3749 GCA_031412055.1 Holophagales bacterium
TGGCGGCAGCGGCCGACCCTCCGGCACGGCAGGACGGAGCGACGGCGGCGCGTGCCAACCCTCCAGCCGAGCGTGCCGAGGCTCCAGCCGCGCCGGCTGGAGCTCCGGCCGCGGGTGCTACGCGTTCTTTGAAAACTGAAACTCTTTGCCGGGGGCCGGCCTTCGGGCGGCCAGGCCCTCGGCCTGCCTTCACGCCAGGCTGGCAGCGTCCGGCAGGTCGTCTTCGACGCGGCGCAGCGGGCGGTAGCGGCGGGCCAGGGTCACCAGAACGGCCATGCAGACGCCCAGAAGGACAATCAGGAGGGCGATGCCCCGGCCCTTCCCCACGCCGATCAGCGGTCCGAAGGTCGCGGCGAGCGGCCCGCCCACCGCCAGGGCCGGCTCGAACACCATGTCGGCCCGGGGGCCGCCCACCAGGTAGGCCAGCGGCAGCGTGGAGGTGACCACCATGCGGCGCAGCGAAAAGACCCGTCCCTGGATCTCGGGCGCCACCCGGCTCTGCCAGATCGCCTGGCTGCTGCCGTTCACCACGCTGGCACAGAAGAAGTACACGAAGCCGGCACCGGCGATCAGCGGCGCGCTCGCCGCCAGCCCTGCCAGGAGCAGGGTCAGTCCCTGCAGCATCTGGAAAGCCAGGATCCCCGCCATCCTCCGCTTCGGCCCGCCCCAGGCGCTCATCGCCAGTCCCCCCACCAGGAAGCCGCTGCCCGCCACGGACAGCACCCGGCCGAGCACCTGCGGCGACGAGAAGCTCAACACCAGGGGGGTGAATAGAACCTGCACCATGGCCGTCGTGAAGTTCGTGCCGGCGAACAGGAAGAGCAGCGCCAGCAGACCGGGACGCTGCCGCAGGTAGGCCCAGCCTTCCGCGATCTCCGCGCGCAGGGTGCCCCGGCTCCCGAACTCCCCCGCCCGGACGGGCGCCGGGATGCGTATGGCGAGCAGCGTCAACACCGCGAACACGAAGCTCGCGAGGTCGAACAGGATCACACCCGAAAGGCCGACGCGGGCGATGAGCAGGCCGGCGAGGGTCGGCGCCAGGATCAGGCCCAAAGCCTCTCCGAGCTGGACCATGCCGCCGGCGCGTCCGTAGTGCCGCTTCGGAACGAGGAGCGTGGTGGCCGCGGTGAAGGCCGGCCACTGGACCGACCGGAAGACGGAGCTGAGACCCATGGCCACGTAGATGTGCCAGACCTCCAGCCGGTCCATCCGGAGAAGGATCACGATGCCGAGGGTGCAGACCGCGGACGCGGCGTCGCTCGCCAGCATCAGGAGACGCCGGTCCCAGCGGTCGACCAGGGCGCCGGCCACGGGCGAGAGCACGATCCCGGGCAGGGTGGTAAACACGGAGATCAGGGCGAACCGCGTTACCGAGCCCGTGGTCTGGTAGACCCAGACGCCTAACGCGAACCCGGTGAGCCCGGACCCCACGACCGAGACGAGCTGGCCGAACCAGAGTACCGAAAAGCGGCCGAGGGAGGGCTCAGGAGCCGGCTGGCTCACCGCGGCGACTCAGCGATATTGGCAATATTGGCGATATTGGCGATATTGGAGATCTCGCGGGCCGCCCGGTTGCCGGACTCCAGGGCTCCTTCGAGGGTGCGGGCGAGAACCGAGGTGTGCTCGCCCGCGAAGTGGATGCGCCCCTCGGCCCGGGCCAGCTCGGGCATCCACCCGGTGAGCTGGCCCGGCTTCCACCAGGCGTAGCCGCCCCCGATCCAGGGGTCCTCGTGCCAGCTCACGGACACGCCGCCTTCGACCTGGCCGCGGATGCCGGGGTGCAGCTTCTCCAGATTGTCGACGGCGAAGGCGATCTGCGCGTCCTGGTCCATGGCTCCCACCCGCTGGGCCTCGGGTCCCTTGATGTGGCATTCGAGGATGCCCCGGGTCTGGTCGTCGGCCCGGATGAACGGCTGCTCGTTGACGAGCTGGATCGGCAGGTCCGTGCCGGAGAGGCCCGTGTACCCCCGCTCGGTCCAGTAGCGGCGCCGGGTCTGGACGTAGATCCGCGTTACCGGGGTGTACGCGAGCTGCTCCACGGCCTGCCGCTTGACGGGGGACAGCGCGGGCTCGACCGCGATGCGGCGCAACGCCGGCAACGGCACGGCGCAGACGAGGCGGTCCGCCTCCAGGGTCCGCTCGCCGCCGTGCTGCCGGACAACGACGCGGACGCCTCCGGGCTCCTGCCGGATGCTCAGGACCGGCGCGCCGTACCAGACGCGCTCCCGGAGGGCCTTGGCGAAGGCGTCCGGCAGCCGGTCCGAGCCCCCTTCGAGGAATCGCGTGGCCACGGCACCGCCCGCCTGGAAGAGCGCGAGGTCCGAGACCAGGCGGTGAAGGGCGGAGACCTCGGACCAGCCGTATCCGAACGGGGTGTTGGCGGCGAGCAGATGGATCGCTCCCTCCGACGCTCCCCGGCTCTTCAGGTACTGCGCAAGGGTCACGCGGTCGAGCGCGGCGAAGCTCTCCAGGCGCCACGCGGGGTCGGCCGGATCGCCCAGCTCCTTGCCGGTCGAGCCCAGGTACTTCTGGAACAGGGCGGACATGCCCAGCCCCTTCTCCCCGGGAGCGAGATCGACCGGCCAGGCGGTCTCCTGGCCGGCCTGGATCTCGACGCGCCGGCCGCGCAGGTGCTCGACCATCTTGAGCGGCTTGCCCGGCGGTTTGGCCGAGATCACGGGGATACCGAAGGTCTTGGCGTAGCGCAGGACGTGGCGGAAGGAGTCGCCGAAGCTGATGGCCCCGGCCTCGGCATAGAGGCCGTCGGCGAACGGCTCGCGCAGGGTCCGCACCCGGCCGCCGGGGCGGTGCCCGGCCTCCAGCACGGTGACGTCGTGGCCGAGCTGCACGAGCTCCCAGGCCGCCGCGAGGCCGGCGAGGCCCGCGCCGACGACGATGATTTTCCTGGGATTTCCCGAAGGGGCAACCTGAGCCGAGGCGAGGCGCGGCAGGAGCGCAGCCGTTGGGAGCGTGAGCACGGCGTGCCTCAGGAAGCTCCGGCGCGTCATCCCGGGGCGGCCGGGGTGCGTCACTTCGTCCCCCCGAGGGTGGTGAAGAAGGTGTCGGGCACGCCGGTGCGGCCGTCGGTCCAGACCAGGAAGGTGTGATCCCGTCCCGGAAAGATCCCCAGGTAGTCGCCGAAGTTGGGGAAGAGGAAACCGGCGCTGTCGAACTGCGCGGCGCACCAGTCGCTGGTCTCGGAGGTGACGCGCACCCGCGGACCGAACGTCGAGCCGCCATCGGGCGACCGTGTCCACCAGAGGTCGACCAGGGAGCGGTTCGGACTCCGGCGCGGGTTGCCGGAGCCCAGGGGCGTGGAGCACTCCACGTCGTCCGGATCGGCGGTGCGCTGCGTCTCGCGGCTCTCGAAGTAGGCCACGTCCACGGCGCCATCGGGGCGGACGGCCACCGTGGGGAAGAAGCGCTTCACCCCGGTCCGCGGCACGGGCTCGCCGAGTGGCGTGGGTCCCTGCCAGCTCTGCCCCCGGTCGTCGGACCACATCAGGTAGACCTGCGAGGAGACCGGGCTGTAGGCCTTGGGGGAGAGGATGTCGTTCGCGCAGAGCACCTCTTCGGCCGCCGAAGCGTAGGCGTAGTAGAGGCGGCCGCGATGCGGGTGGTCCAGGGCCACGGCCATGCGCGGGGTGTCGTTCATGGCGTCCTTGCTGAATCCGGCCGGCGCGTTCTCGCCCAGGGAGTTGACGGTCGCCACGACGCGCCGGTAGCTGAAGGTACGGCCGCCGTCGAGC